>JAZNKU010000062.1:0-11458 GCA_045578685.1 Eubacteriales bacterium | reverse complement strand
ACCGTAACATTTATCCATTCTTTACGAAAAACCCGCCCGTCAAAAAGATAAAAAATCAAAAGTATCGGTACCGACCAGAACATGGGATGCATCTCAAAGGCACGGGCAAAATCAAGTCGCATGAGTGCAAGATACGCTCTTGTCATTCCGCAGCCGGGACAGGGGATTCCAAGCAGTCTCTTAAAAAGACAGTATATGCCGAAATATGCCCATGCAAAGACAAGCACTGCCGCCACGGCAAGAGTTATCAGCTTTTCCTTTAAACCTTTTATCTTCATAATATCCTCACTTAACAACAAAAACAGAGAGACAAAAAGTCTCTCCGTCCTGTTTCTTCAATAAAGAATCACTTGGGAACGCCGGCACTGATAGTAGCCTTCTGTGCCTCGAACTCTTCATCGGTCATCTTAAGGATCTTGATACCGAGGATGATGCCCATGATCTCATTGATAATGGCAATAACACCACAGGTAACAACACCGAGAACGATACGGAGAATACCTTTACCTACTCTGCCCTGCATAAAGCAAGGAACACCGATAGAGTTGAAGATGATGGTCATAATACCGAACAGAATCTTGTTGTCCATATTTACCTCCCATATAATTAATAAATTGTGTATTAATTGTAACACTAATTTATACATATGTCAATATCAATCGAAAAATAATGTATTTTTCTCTAAAAAAATACCGATTTGACAAATTGAAAAATATATGCTAATATATATCATCTTTTAATCGAGGTGAAGATCATGAAGTGCCCTAATTGCGGACATACCGAAAGCAAGGTTATAGACAGCAGACCTACCGAGAACTCCAGTATCAGAAGAAGACGTGAGTGTCTTGAGTGCGGAAAACGCTTTACTACCTACGAGATCATCGACACCATTCCCATCTTTATCGTAAAGAAGGACGGCAGCCGTGAGATATACGACCGCAACAAGATGATGGCGGGTATGGTCAAGGCGTGCTATAAGCGTAACAACGTTACAAAAGAAATGCTGGACAACGCAGCCGACGAGATCGAGACAGAGATGCAGAACTCCCTGCGCAGCGACTACACCTCCACCGAGATAGGCGAGTTCGTTATGGAAAAACTCCGTGCCCTTGACGATGTTGCATATGTTCGCTTTGCGTCTGTTTACCGCGAGTTCAAGGATATCGAGAGCTTTATGAACGAGCTTAAGGACATTATTAAGTCCAATAAAAAGACAACTTCAAAAAAATCTAAAAAAGATTAAAAAAATTATAAAAAGGTATTGACAAACGCATAACCATCTGTTATAATAACATCCGTCGCAAGTTCGAGATGCTGGTGTAGCTCAGTTGGTAGAGCAGCTGATTTGTAATCAGCAGGTCGGGGGTTCGAGTCCGTCCACCAGCTCCAAACGACTCCTCGGATAGCGATCAACTGAATATGGGGGATTTCCCGAGCGGCCAAAGGGGGCAGACTGTAAATCTGTTGTCACTGACTTCGGTGGTCCGAATCCACCATCCCCCACCAAGCAAAAAGACACCTTAGGGTGTCTTTTTTGCGTAGTGGGGGATATTTGACGTGGATTCCGCAAGCCCTCTTCACTTTCTGTTATTAATTTTTATCTCCTTGAATAATTAATACATAAAATTAATTATTGTGTTTAATAATCAAATATGTTATAATAACAACAGCTTTACCAATGAGATACGATAAATATAATAATTATTTATTATAATGGAGTACTTGTGTCTCTATCCCGAAAAATGAAAAAAAGCTCCAAAAAAAAGCCTTTAAGAAGGCTAAACGCAGAGCCATTCGTCCATTTAAGTTTTTAAGCGGACTGTTTGGCGTTTTTACCGCAATACTGCTCGTGGCTACGGTTGTCATTGGTATGTTTGACAACACAATCTCCCTTCTTTTTAAGGGTAACACCTTCTGGAAGTTAGAAAACGAGGACCCTGATGCCGTCTGTTACGAGAGCAAATTTGAGTCTCAGGATCAAAGACTTGAGGCAGGTCTCAAGCTCTGTTATGATGTAGAGGCGGAGGGTGCAGCTCTTCTTCTCAACAACGGGGCACTTCCCCTTGATACCGGTGCAAAGGTATCTACTCTCTCGGTCAACTCAACCAGACTTACCTACGGTGGTACCGGCTCGGGTAATGTTGACTCATCGAAGGCAGATAACCTTAAGGCAGCTCTTGAAAAATCCGGCCTTGCGGTAAACGAAGAGCTGTGGAGCTGGTATAACGGCGAGGAAGCGGCTGCTCTCAAAAACGAGTTTGGTGCTGACGCCGCCGAAGGCGAAAGTCCCGTCCTTGCAGGTCAGGCTCCTATCGTCGAGGTAGATCCTGCAAAATATCCCGAAAATATAAAAAAATCTGTTTGTGAATACTCTGACGCTCTTATCCTCACCTTCTCCCGTGTGGGCGGCGAGGGCTACGACTGCGTCTTCCCCGGATACGAGGGCGACGAGAACGCATTGAATTATCTTGAGCTTAACGAAAACGAAAGAAAGCTCCTTAAATATGCAGAGGAGATCAAGAAGGAGACAGGTGCTAAGCTTATCGTGCTTATCAACACCTCCAACGCCCTTGAGCTTGATTTCCTCCGTGACTACGATATAGATGCATGCATGTGGGTCGGAGGTCTGGGTATCGCAGGTACAAACGCTGTTACCGATATCATCGCAGGAAAGGTAAACCCCTCGGGCAGCCTTGTTGATACCTACTGCTACGACAACTTCTCAAGTCCCGCAATGCAGAACTTCATCGCTCAGACCTATATCGGATTTGACGCCGACAACCCTCAGATCAATGCAAACGCTTCTACCTATATGGTATATCAGGAGGGTATTTACATCGGTTATAAATACTACGAGACCCGTTACGAGGATCTGGTAATGGGCAGGGGCAACGCAGGCGACTTTAACTATGCAGAGCAGGTTGCATTCCCCTTTGGTCACGGACTTTCTTATACCGAGTTCAGCTATAAGGATATGACCGTAAGCTTCAATGAGGATACGGATCAGTACGAGATCACCGTTACCGTTCAGAACAACGGTGACACAGCGGGCAAGGAGGTAGTTCAGATCTACGCTCAGTCCCCTTATACACAGTATGACATTGACAATCAGATCGAAAAGTCTGCCGTACAGCTTATCGGCTTCGGCAAGACCGAGGTTATCGATGCAGGTGCATCCGAGACGATCACCGTAAACATTGACAGACGGGACCTTGCCTCCTACGATGCAAAGGGTCACGGAACCTATATTATTGAGGAAGGCGATTACTTCTTCACTGCTGCTACAGACTCCCACAATGCAGTAAACAACATTCTCGCGGCTAAGGGTTACACCGCAGCCGACGGTATGGATGCCGAGGGTAACAAGGACCTTGTTTACACCTGGACGGAAAGCGAGCTTGATCTTGATTACTCCACATCCCTCGGCGGTTATAAGATCGAAAATCAACTCCAGCATGCAGACCCCAACTCCTATTTCGGCAAAGGAACAGTTACATTCCTTTCCAGAAACGACTGGACAGGCACATGGCCTACCGAAAGCGTTAAGCTTGAGCTTATCGACTCTATGGTGACCGAGCTTACCGAGGGCAGATGGGCGACCATGGGAGAGGATTACTATACCGTTCCCGAGGAATGGAAGGATATGCCCGTGCTTAATGCCAAGAACGGTCTCAGCCTCTACGATATGTTCGAAAAAGACGAGGACGGCGACGGAGTTATGGCGGCAAAGGACTATGACGACCCCGCATGGGCAAAGCTCCTTGAGAATGTAACCATGGACGAGCTTATCTCGATGGGCGACTGCTTCCATTGGAGACTCCCCGTTCCTTCGGTAAACGCTCCCGGCTCCCGTGACGAAAACGGACCTCAGGGTCTGACAGTTTCTCTCTTCGGCGGCGGTCTGGTCACTATGGACGGCAAGTCCTCCGAGGCAACCGCGTTTACAAGCGAGGATGTCATGGCGGCTACATTTAACCTTGAGCTTATATATCAGGTTGGCGAGATGATCGCAAACGACTGTCTCGATTCCAGAGTTTCATGTCTCTACGGTCCCGGCGCCAACACACACCGTACACCCTACGGCGGCCGTAACTTTGAGTATTATTCAGAGGATGGATTCCTTGCAGGTGAGATGGCAGGCGTTGAAGTCGGTGCTATGCTCGACAACGGTATAGATGTTGTTCTTAAGCACTTTGCCCTTAACGACTGCGAGCAAAACCGTCTCGGTCAGGCAGTATGGCTCACCGAGCAGTCTGCCCGTGAGATCTACCTTAAGGCATTCCAGAAGGCTCTTGAAGAAAACGGCGGTCGCGGCGGCGTCATGACCGCATACACCCGTTGGGGTACCACCTGGTCGGGTATGGATCAGAACCTTATGACCAATATCATGCGCGGCGAGTGGAACAACAAGTCCATGCATATCACCGATAACATACTTGTTTCTTACTGCAATGCTGCTGACGCCGTGATTGGCGGCGGTGTAAGCTGCTTTGACGCTATGCTCCCCTACGCAGTAAACGCCCTTAAGGATGCAAAGGACGATCCCGTTGTTGTAAACGCAATGGTCGAGGCTATGCACCACAACCTCTACACCATCATCAATTCTGCGGCTATGAACGGCGTAGGCCCCGAAACAACAGTCCGTGCAATAACTCCCAAGGTAATTGCAACCGTCAGAATGGTAACTGTCGCATGTGCGGCACTCTTTGCAGTGTGCTTTGCACTTTGGATGATCAAGCGCACAAAGTTCGTAAGATCCGAAGCGTATACCTCCTACAAGGATTTTAAAAAATCACTTAAGAACAAATAAGTAGTAAAAGACCTGCTTGCAGGTCTTTTACTTTTATGTTATAATTAATAAAAATCTTAAGGAGAAAATTATGTATTTATTAGTAATGCTCGCATTTTTCACCATTTCCGTGGCAGCGGAGATATTCTTTGCCTGCAGTCTTATATCATTCATTATAGCAAAGAGCAGAAATAAGCGTGTCCCCGGTTCTTACAATAACGAAGAAATGAAAAACAAAAGGAATCTGCTGATAATTTCATCGACTATTTTCGGGTTACTTGCTACAGTCATGATGATTTTGATGGCACTCCTGTTCACGGCAGTTGCGTTTATGTAAAAGGTAAGGTCTATGTCAGACAAAAAATTTGCGGTAATTTTATTCATCCTGTTAGGCGTATGTGCCTTGCTGACAATAGCTCACGTTATATACGCCGTGTATGCCTACGGACATTGCTCCATTATTCGGTTTATCGGTGGGGAGCTGTGGTAAATATGAGAAAAAAGCTTATTAAACAAATATCTCTTCTGCTCGTTGTGTTGGTTATATTTACCGTATTTAACGGGTCGATATATATGCTTCTGACATCTCGGCTGTCAAACAATTTCAGCACGGCATCACAAGCAAAAATGGTAGACGTGGCAAAATATCTGCCTCATAGGGAAGAATCAGAACTTGTCCGTATAGATTCCTCTCTCAAGTTGACCGACAACCTGCCCGTGCTTGACGGTGCGGCGGCACTTGTTCCCGTTTATGCGGCGTTTGTCGACAATGTATATCCCAAGGGATCTGTGACCTATGAGGGCGGGGAGTTTTCGGACGATAATTATTACGGTGAGAACTTTGCCGCCGACAGCAAGATGCAATACAAAAACACGGTCAGAGGATATAAGGCTATCGTGGACGGTGACACCGATATTCTCTTCTGTGCCGCTCCCTCTGCCGATCAGAAAAAATACGCAGAAGAAAAGGGCGTTGACCTTGTTTATACGCCCGTTGGTCTTGAGGGTTTCGTGTTCTTCGTCAACGAAAATAATCCCGTTGATAATTTGACTGTAGAAGAGATACGGGGTATATATGCAGGCGACTATACCAACTGGTCACAGCTCGGCGGTGTCAACCGAGTTATAAATCCCGTGACCCGTCTCAAGGGCAGCGGAAGCCAGTCGGCAATGGATGCCTTTATGGGTGAGCGTAAGATTGCACGCAAATCTCCCTTGGCTATAACGGGAGCATCAATTGGATTTTCATTCAGATACTATCTTGACGGTATGGTGGGCAACGAAAGAGTCAAAATGATATCCCTAAACGGTGTATACCCAAGTGAGGAAAATATCAAGAACAGAAGCTATCCCGTTATCGCGGAGTTCTATGCAATATACCGTTCCGACAACGAAAACGAGAACATCCCGATCCTGATCGACTGGATACTGTCAGAAGAAGGACAGACCATCATAGAAAAAACCGGCTATGTCGGTATAAACTGAAAGGAGCATATATGAAACCTATTGAAATTATCGCCCAAGCATTCGGCATCGTTGGTATGGTCATTATCATCTCTTCCTTCCAGGCAAAGAAAAACAAGTGGTTCTTCACCCTGCAGGGTGTAGGCAGCTTTATGTTTTTCATCAACTTCCTGCTTATCGGAGCCTATGCAGGCGCCCTGTTCAATCTGACGAATCTTGTCAGAGGACTTCTCTTCTCAAAGAACACAAAGAAAGCGTGGAAGTTAGCACTAACCGAAATTCTCTATGCCGGATGTTTCGGCTTTTCCCTTATCTTTATTTTGGGGGATGCGTGGCAGATATTCCTCTCCGCACTTCCCTGTGTTGCGTTACTTATAATGAGCGTCATTATGTGGCAGGGCAACGGCAAGGTCATAAGAATATCACAGGTATCCTTTATGTCCCCTGCCTGGATAGTACACAACATATTTAACTTCACCCTGGGAGGTCTTCTCTGCGAGAGCTTCAATATGGTCTCCTCGGTGATAGCACTTATCCGTTACAGAAAAGAGGGTTTTGACAAATAATGTACGAGCTTATTCAATTAACAGACCGCAGCTATTATATACAAAGCCCCGCTAAAATAGGCATATACAAAACAAGCGAAACCGAGGTCGTCCTTATAGACTCGGGCAATGACAAGGACGCAGGCAGAAAGATAAGGCAGACTCTCGATGCAAACGGTTGGACCCTTAAGGCAATATACAACACCCACTCTAACGCCGACCATATAGGCGGAAATAAGTTTTTGCAAGACAGATATAACTGCAGGATCTACGCTTGGGGGATAGAATGTGATTTTACCAACCACCCTGTCCTTGAAGGTGCTTTCCTCTACGGGGGATATCCACCTAAGGACTTAGCTCACAAGTTTATATTGGCACAGGAAAGCAAAGCTGAGTCCTTGACCGAGGCAGTTCTGCCTGTGGGCTTTGAAATAATCCCTCTGCCCGGACATTTCTTTGATATGGTGGGGTTCAGGACACCCGATGATATTCTTTTTCTTGCAGATTGTCTGTCAAGCAAGGAAACTCTTGATAAATACGTAATAGGCTTTATATATGATGTAAGAGCTTATCTTGATACCCTCGAAAGAGTAAAGGAAATGAAAGCAAGGCTCTTCGTCCCGTCTCACGCAGAACCCACCGAGGATATATCAGAGCTTGCGCAGTATAATATCGACAAGGTAAACTCAATAGCGGATAAGATAGTTGAGCTATGCTCTGAGCCTGTCGGCTTTGACCGACTCCTGCAAAAGCTGTTCTGTGAATACAACCTCACTATGACCGCCCAACAGCACGCTCTTGTAGGTTCAACGGTGAAGTCATACCTTACATATCTGTGTAACGAAAACAGACTTAATATGATAATTGACGATAATATAATGAAATGGCACCGTGCATAAGCAGGGTGCTATTTTCATATACTGTAAAGTATTATGAACTTTGTTATGTTAATAACGAAGATTTTTCACATTTTATAGGTATATTTTGCACAAAAAGTATTGACATTTACGCAGTTTCCTTGTATAATATCATCACAATAACAAATCTTACAAAAATAACCAAAAGGAGGTTGTAATATGAGTAATTCAAATCATCTGCCCCTGTTACTGTTAGACAACTCAGGGATGATCACAGCTATGAACGAAGGGGAATTCAAGTGTACTAATCTGACGTTTGACGAAGCTAAGCACATCATCGAGGTCTATGATGAAGCCGACGTTCTCCAGTGCTTCAACAACAAAGACATTGAGACCGTGATATACGATTATCTCGGAGTGACCAAACGGGATTTCCCTCACAAGCGTATACGCAATATGCGTCCCGGACAGGATGCCATAGTATTCAAATTACTTATAACGCCCTCCGAGACCCAGCCGATAATCGAGACAGAGGGTGTGCAGGCAAGAAAGATACAGAATATCTATGTATACTGCCAATATCTGTCCAGGATAACTTAAAATTTAAGAGGTGCTTCACAGCACCTCTTAATTATTTCTTGAACACTTTTCGGCATCTATTGCCAACACCAGCATAAGAGCATTCAATGCATCGTTAGGATCATTCACATCAATAGAATAGGTATCGGTCCAGTTCCATATTTCCTTTGAAACCGAAGCCACTTCGTTTCCGTTCGAGGAGTACACGCAGTAGTCCCATTCCATAAAGCTGCCCTCAACGCTCCAGCCGTTAAAATCGATATTATATCGGGGCTTAAAGAAGGTAAACTCCTTTGATATACAGCCTAAATAACTGTCTCCGCGGTATATCTCGAACTTGGGCATAAAGGTAAATATTCTCTGTCTGACCTCGCCAACCTCGTTGCCCGCGGCATCAAATATCTTAAAGCAATGACCCCAGGAAAGCTGACCCTTGACAGTAAAAACGGTGTTCCCCGATTCGTCGTAAATATCATAGCTGTCAAACCAGGAGAACATACGCTGTTTGAATAAAAGCTTCATGGTTATAACCCTTTCTTTTTAAGCTCCGCTACGAGCTGAACATAAAACTCTCTTACGTCAAAGCCATTAATATTTTCACGGTTTAGATCTATCATATCTCCGTGGGATATTCCCCTCTTCCCCTCGTGGGTGACAAGAGTATAGTTATCTCCCCACTTGAAGGAGTCCTCACTTACCAGTCCGTCGTTCTTGCCGTCGAAGAAATTGACGAGATGATAGGAATAGTTCAAGGGGAACTGTCCGCTTGACGCCTTGTTCAGAACCGAGCCTATACTTCTTGTATATATCCCCTCGGGTATAACTAAAGACTTGTCAAGTACCTTGCAGTTATCTGCTCTCAGATCATTTACCGCCGCCATAAAGTCGGGAGTGGTGTCACCAAGCTTTTTTGCCGCCTTGTTGTATGTGCCTGCCACCTTATCCCGTACAGAGCTTGGCAGCTTGTCAAGGAGATAGTCGGCAAAGCCGCAGCCTCGGTGAGGAGTGTTGACCGTAGTAAGAGACGCAATATATTCTCCTATGCCGAAATGCTCTATGGCATAACGGCAGTCAAGTCCGCCTTTGGAATGCGCAATTATATTGAGTTTGCCACAATCTGTTTCATCGACTATTTTCTTTATACGCTCGGCAAGCTCACGGGCACTGTCCTCTATAGAGAGTGCCGACTGATGGTTGCCGTAATATATCTTTGCACCGTTTGCTTCAAGCTCGGCGGGCACTCTGCCCCAGTAGTTAAAGAGCTTGGTATCACGGAAGAATACTCCGTGTACCATAAGTATGGGATAGGCAGTCTTACAGATCTGCTCACTTTTTCTCTTAAGGTTGAGCTGATACTTCTCGGTCTCCAGCTTTACTTCCTTGAGAGTGGTCTTGATAATATCGGCAAGTGCAAAGAGGTGGGCTATGGGGATCATACCCACAAGAGCACCTACGACCCGCTTTTTGATACCAAGCTGCCCTGAGGTACAGTATACCGAAATGATACCGTTCCAAAAGAGTATCAAATGACAGAAATAGCTGACCAGAACGCTGAAAATAAGCGTTTTCCACTTCCAATTAAGAAGGAATATACCAAGGATATGATATACACCCGATACTATCACCGACACCGAGAATATTACAAGACACCACGCACCGTGGTTACAAAGCTTAAGTCTGAATCCCGGAACACGCCGTGAGGTAAATCCGGTAAATATATTCACCGCAAAGAGTGCGGGAAGTATTGCAAAAAGCCACAAGGGCTCTGCCTGCAAGAGTATAAAGCTGTTACTGCAAAGAATAAATATCAGCAAGAATACTATTGTCATTTTATTGTTTTTCTACATCTTCGTAATACTTTTCAAAATCTATCACGATACCCTTTTTGCGGGCGTCCTCGATAGCAAAGGTGATAACATGATTATAGTAGGACTCACGGATGGTGGGGATAGACTTACCCTCGTAGCAGCCGTTGAGCTCCTCGTATATAGCCTGAACGATACCGTCGTCTCCGCCGCCGTGAGCGCCTGTAATGCCGCCCTTGGCATTGTATTCGATCACGTAATCCTTCTTGGTGATAAAGTCGTAGTGATTGATTATGGTATCACCCTCGGTGGCAAAGCGAAGCTCGCCCTTGGTACCCATGATATGCATATGACGTCCGCCCTTGTTAAATGCGTTCATGGTAAAGGTAACTGTGATATCATCCTCAAAGAGCATATTTACGGTCTGGTGGTCCACAACGTCGTTGTCGCACTTGAACACGCAAACACCGTACTGTGTCTCACGCAGTGCTTTTTCTACGTGCTCGTCCTCACATTCAAACACTCCCGAGGCGGTCGAGCGCATCCAATAGCTGTTGTCGGGCATATAAAGATTGACCGCATTGTAGGGGCAGGTATCGCCTATGGGACAAGTTCCCTCGATACAACGGTAGGGTGAACCCTCGGGGGCGTTTTTCTTGGTGAAATATGTAAGTGCACCGTAGGACTGAACGCTCTTGCACTTCTTATCTATGAGCCACTGGATAATGTCGATATCGTGACAGGACTTTTGCACAAGCATATCTGCGGATTTCTTTACATTACCCCAGTTGCCTCGCACATAGCTGTGGGTCTGGTGAACATCGCCAACACCCTCCTCGTGGTTGATGGACATAACGTCACCTATAAGCCCGTCGTCGATAAGATCCTTTACCTTCTTGAAAAGACCGGTATAGCGAAGCACGGTACAGAGGATGACCTTGACACCCTTCTTTTCCGCTGCCTCGGTAATTATCTTACACTCTTCAAGAGTGGAGGCGATAGGCTTCTCTAACATCAGGTGATAGCCAAGCTCGATAGCCTTCATGGCAGGTCCGAGACGGAGTCTGTCCATGGTGGTGATCATACACAGGTCTGCGATCTTGCCCTGAGCTAAAAGATCTTCCCAGGTCTCAAAGCACATCTCGTCGGGGATCTTGTGCTTGCGCTGGATAAACTCACGCTTGTTATATACAGGCTCGGCTACTGCCACCACCTGATACTGCTCGGGTATCTTACGCATTATTCCGGTGTAGGTCTGGGCACGGTTGCCGCCGCCTATTACCGCTACTGTGATCTTCTTCATAACAACCTCACAATAAATATCGTTAATTTGATTATATAAAACTTGGTGGGGATTGTCAAGGATAAGCTAAATTGCCGTCTATGACGGCAACTAAATTATTCTTCGAATAGCTAAAT
>JAZNKU010000061.1:0-6827 GCA_045578685.1 Eubacteriales bacterium | reverse complement strand
ATCGATACAGATAGTATCCTCAGGCAGTAAAGGCTTATATAAGGTATAGTAACCCTCATACTCGCTGCCCGGCATATTTAGAGGGAGCTGCAGGGATGCCGAAAGGGTGATGTCCAGCGACTGGTTTATCTCTGTATTATTGACTAAGGTACAGGTGATATCTACCTGTCTGTCGTCGGTTATGTTGTAGTCAACATCACAGTAGATACGGTCCTTCCATTCGAGCTCGTATCGGTATACAAATCTTGTGAGATCAGCATTGGCTCCCCACAGCTTCACACCGGTATCGCTCTTTACGTTACCTGCAACCACACTTCTTCTGAAAAATCCGGGGAAGAGCTCAATATTGAAGCTTATACCCCTCATACGATTGATGATATTTGAAACACCGTAATATTGCTTATTATAAGGACCCCAGTTTCCTAAGGTCAGATCATAATGCTTGTCCATAATAAAATATAAAGTATAATTGTTGAAGAAAATAGTGGTAAAATACCACTATTTTCTTATTTGATCCTTGATTTAATAAAACTGATTCGGAGGCTTATTTCGTTCCGGTGGAACCGAATCCGCCTTCGCCGCGTACCGTTTCGGAAAGCTCGTCGGTTTCTTCATACTCGCAGGTGAGGAAGGGGGCAACTACCATCTGTGCAATTCTTTCTCCTGCCTCTACGGTCTGCTCAACGGAAGAATGGTTGTGCAGACATACCATTATCTCACCGCGGTAATCGGCATCAATAACACCAACCTTGTTTGCGGGAGCAAGACCTCTCTTTGCGGCAAGACCGCTTCTGGCATACACAAGTCCCACATATCCTGCGGGTATCTCAACCGCGATTCCCGTATGCATAAGTATGCTCTCACCGGGAGCGATGGTAACGGTATCATCAGCCGAATACAGGTCTGCACCTGCCGCATAGGGAGAACCGTAGGTGGGGGTGTGAGCTCTTTGTGTTAATTTTTTATATAAAAGTTTCATCTTCTTGTCCTTTTGTATTTATTCTTCTGGTTAAAGGTCATATGCCTTCTGCGTCTGTGGTTCTTCATTATCTGAGAAATGATACGCTGATCTCGTCGTGTGAGTATAAGCTTATCATCCAGCCTTTCCAGTGTGTCTACTACGTTATCCGAGCGCAGAAGCCAAGGATAACGGTGACTGAACTGAGTATGTATATCAGTAAATACCACATAGTTTTTTATGGGGACATTGGTGACACCGCGCTTAGACAGAGCGTTTCTGATAGCCTTAACATGTCCTTCATTCTGGTTGTAAGGATTTTCAAACTTTAATACCTTCTTGCCGTAGCGCTGACGCCATGTATCGGCAGGTGGAGAATCTATTATACCCTTGCTGCCCTTTACCTCTATAACAGCAATACCGCCTCTGGTAACACAGACGATATCGACCTCGGTATCGAAGGTACCCTCCTTTGTTACAACGGGGAAATATAGGTTACGGAAAACAGTAGAATTATTAAATGCATTGGCAAGCATTTCGTATATAAAATACTCTCTGTCTCTGCCGTACTGCAGTATTTTTTTGGCATTGGATCTGCCCATGATCTGCATCAGACTGTAGATGATGACCAGAGTCATGGCGACAATGCCCAGTATAACGAATATCAGACCAAGTGCCTGTCCCATAATGTCTCCTTATTACAAAACAGGGGATGCCGTAGCACCCCCATAAATCAATAATAAATTACTTATTAAGGTTATCAAGGTATGCCACAACATCAGCAACAGTGATGAACTTGTGGATATCCTCGTCGTTTATCTCGATATCAAACTTCTCTTCGCAGAGGAGGATGAGGTCGGCAAGCTCAAGAGAGTTAACGCCTAAATCGTTAACGAGCTCAGCCTCCATGGTTACATTTTCAGGGTCAACCTGCATTTCTTCTACAAGAATCTCTTTGATCTTCTCAAACATAATTATTACTCCTTTGTAAATGTCTTTATTTGATTAAAAATCTCTTGATTTTTTTGGACGTATTTTTCTCGAACTCGGTTCTTCTGATTTCAACCTCTCTTATCTGCTTGAAGGAGGGGAGCTTACGGTTTACCTCAAAGATCTGAGCCTTTACTGCATCAAGTATCTTATCGTCAGGGGTATCTTCACCGACAACATCAAAGTTAGGATATACGATAGCGGTGATAACTACTTCCTTGTTGGCGTTTTCACGGCCGATAACGACGATCTCGGAGATAGTGTCACAGTCGGCCATATGCTCTTCAACTTCCTCGGGGAACACGTTCTTACCGTTAGAGAGGATGATAACATTCTTCTTTCTGCCGGTGATATGAACTGCACCCTTCTTGTCGATGAAGCCGATGTCACCCGTACGGAAGAAGCCGTCCTCGGTGAAGACCTCAGCGGTAGCTTCGGGGTTCTTATAGTATCCCAGCATTACATTACCGCCGCGAGCAAGGATCTCGCCTGTTTCGTCGTTGGGATCGGCTTTGTCTATTTTAACTTCACAGCCGAAAACAGGGAATCCTACAGAGTGAAGAATTACATTGTTGGGATCATTTACCGCAACGAGAGGAGAGCACTCGGTGATGCCGTAGCCCTCGATGATAGTGATACCGAAGGTCTCAAAGTCCTTTACCAGCTTGGGTGCAAGGGGAGCACCGCCGCAGATGATGGAACGGAGATTTCCGCCGAAGCCTGCCTTTACCTGAGCAAACAGCTTGTCGCGAAGGTCGATGCCTATCTTAAGAAGAGCATCGGAAAGCTTCATTGCAAACTTAACCTTCTTGGTCATACCCTTCTTGTCTATCTCAGCCCAGAGTCTCTTGTACATAGTCTCAACATAGAGAGGTACGAGCACGAGGGTATTGGGCTTAAAATAGCTGATGGACTTCATGGTATTCTTGAGTCCCTCGTTGATATATACCTGGGAACCGCAGTTGGGCAGAGCCAGCTGCTCACAGGTGCACTCATAGGTGTGATGGATAGGGAGCACGGTAACCATGGTGTTACGGTGGTCGACCTGCATGGTCTGACATGCAGAGTTGGTAGCGGTGGTCAGATTCTTCTGGCTGAGCATAACACCCTTAGAAGTACCTGTTGTTCCGGAGGTAAAGAGGATAGCACACATCTTCTCCATATCAATCTCATGATCGAGAAATGCACGGTTGCCGTTCTTTAACTCTTCTCTGCCTATATTGAGTACATCCGAGAACTTAAGTATCTTGTCGCTCTCACAGGTCTCAAGCTTGCCGTGGATTGGTATAAAGTATCTCACAGCGGGCATCTTGTCAGCTAAGGGAGGAAGCTTTCCGTTCATACCCTTGGTATAAACCACTGCCTCAACCTCGGCAACGTTACAGAAGTTTGCAACCTGTTCAAGCTCCAGCTCTCGGTCCAGGGGAACGATAACGCCACCACCGTTTACGGTGGCAAAATAAGTGGTCATATAGTTGGGATGGGTTTCGCCGATTACGGCGATATGCTTACCCATAAGACCTAACTTATGAAAGGCTGTACCCAAAGCGTTCATCTGCTCTAACTGCTGATTATGAGAAAAGGTAACTACTTCCTTGTTTTCCTTATAATGATAGAGCGGCTGATCGCCGAATTTTTCTGCATTGGTGATAACAAGATCGCGGAGATCCTTGATTATCTTGGGGTCAACAATACGCTTTATCTTCTTAGGCATAAATTGTCTCCTTAACATAATTATCTACAAATAATTATAATTAAATATCCTTATCTTGTCAATAGAAAATGTTGAGTTTACAAAAGTCTGTTTTTATGATATAATATCCAAAAGACTCGAAAGGATAATTTGTAATGTCTGCCAAAAAGAAGATCATCAAGGTATTTGTAATAATAGCGGTTTTGTTAGCGGTGCTTTTTGCCGTTTATCTTATTCTCGGTGCCGTGGTCAAGGTGAACTCGGAGACCAAGCTTGAGTATAAGTTTTATGTCCCGACCGAGGAAGAGGATTATTTCAACGATCCCGAATACCTCAGTAAGGACAGGATCCTGCACTACACCGATCCTATGGGACAGGGGTGGTATATAGATGAGGACAGCAGCTGCAGCGATATCGGAGCGGTATTCTTCAGATTATATTTTCTTGCCCTGGAGCAGGGAGATGCAGAGTCGCTTAACTCTATGTACAAAAAAGAGCTTGGAACCTATGCCGCTTTTACTCCGCAGCGTGTATACCATAAGGAGCTGGCATATCTTACCGACGGACAGATAGACGACGATACCTTCTTTATTACATATTCTCTTGACTATAATATTATGAAGAACGACGGCAGCTTCCGTCACGATATCGGCTCGGATATGTCAAGAACCCAGTATATAACTCTGTACTATACCGCAGAGGACGCGTGGATAGAAGAGGTAAAGACCGAATACAGAAAATAGTGGTAAAATACCACTATTTTAAAAACAGAGAAAGCGCTTCGACTGAAGTGCTTTCTCTTGTTATTATCAGTTTTCCTGATAGGTGTTTACATTCTTTTGATGCTCGGGGTAGGTCACTGCATAGTGGTTATATCCATCCTTATCGGAAACGAAATACAGATAATCGGTATCGGTAGGATACATTGCCCAGTTAAGAGCGTTAAGAGAGGAGTTACAGATAGGACCTTCGGGCAGACCTGTGTAGAGATAGGTGTTATAGCCGTTGTCGTAGGTGGTTATCTGATCGTAGGTCAGCTTGAGCTCGACCTCCTCCTTGGGCATGGTGTACTGTACGGTAGCATTACTTTCCAGCTTCATACCGTCCTTGATTCTGTTATGGAATACAGAGGAAACAAGGGGATAGTCGGTTATATGCATAGCCTCCTTCTGGATAAGAGAAGCCATGATAACAATATCATCTACAGACATGCCCAACTCATCACATCTCGCTTTGTTTTCGATGTCAAATTTAGCCTCAAAGTTGGAGAGCAGCTTATAGAGAGCATCCGCCTCGCTTGAGTTGGTAAAGAAGTTGTAGGTGTCGGGGAAGAGGTAGCCGTCAAGACGGTAGATACGCTCGGATGTATCTATCTTGTCAAGCTCCTCAAGGAACCAGAAATCAAACTCGTAGTTTTCTATGGTATCCTTAAAGCCTTTCTGTGTGCCTATTCCGTTTTCCACAAAAAGATCTATGATCTCCTGCGTTGTTGAGCCCTCGACGATAGTAAGGGTTATTTCCTCGCGTCCTACGGCAGGCTTAAACTGTGCGATAAGTGTATCGTATCCCATCATACCGTTGACGGTATGGTTTCCCGCAACATAGTTATCGGTGTCTTTGTTACGGAACATAACATAGAGTTTGAACATATTGGGATACTTGATAATATCGTTTTTCTTAAGCTCCTTGGCTATATCTCCGAGATCTGCATCCTCGGGAATGGTGACAGTAATTTCAGCATCACTTTTCACAAACGCAAAGCAATCGTTACCTACAAGTATTGCAAAGAGAGCAAGGCATCCGGATACCACGAGAACAGAAACGATATATATAACGGCTTTGACAGTGTTGGAAAGAACGCCTCTGCCTACCGTTTCCTCAAAATCGTCAGAAAATTCTGAGTGTGTTTTTTTAGATTTCTTTTTGGGCTCGGGACGGGGCCTTACCACAGGAGTTTCTCTTGTGGCGTAACGCTTTCCGGGACGCTGATTCTGCTGTACCAGACGGCGTGCCTCCTCGCGTTGTTTTTCGAGCTCCTTTTCCTTGTCGGGTGTGTTCTCTGTGATATTCATAACTCGGGTATGCTGATTATTTTCTCTCACCCTTGCTGCGCTTTCCCTCGCCATACGCACCTTGTCGGCTCTCGACATGTTGTCAGAGGGTGTGCTTCGGTAGAAATTAGGCACATCTATATCAAAGTCATTTGCAGGTGTACCGGAGGCAGAGGAGGTGGGCTGTACAGGTCTCTGTACGGGTGCAGGCTTGGGCTGGGGCTGAGTCCGGGGCTGGGGCTGAGCCTGGGGGCTGTACTGGGGCTGAGGCTTGGAAGGCTGAGGTCTGTTGCCTCTGGTTGCCTCACTTGTTACGCGCTTGATCTCGTCAAGGGGAGAACGCTTGTTATTGTTGTTATCCATATTTAGCTCCTTACTTAAGGGTTAAGGTTATTACTATGTATGCGATTATACAAAGTATGAATACAGGGGACAGAGAAGCCTCCTTGTCTACGGTAAAGCCCTTGTCCTTTTTGTGCTTTTTGCGATTTTTGGGAGGTGAGTCCTCTCCGTCTATGCCTTTTTTATAATATATCTTCTCTGCACTTCCAAAGAAAAATATTAGGAATACAAAGAATATTATTGTCAATATAAAGAGAACGAATACAGGACTGTCCGTCTGAGAAATAAGACGGAGCAGCTGAGGCTCAAAGAGCAGGCTGAATACGTTGTTGAGAAGGTGTACTATCATAGCACACAGCACCGAATTTGTTATGACAGTCACATATCCGAGAACGATTCCCCCAAAGAAATAAACGGGAAACTGATAGAGGTTGAAATGCAGCATTGCAAACATTGCACCGGACAGCATAACTGCAGTTATCGGTTTTGTGCCTATAGCAGAATATTCGCCGAGGATAATGCCTCTGAAGATAAATTCCTCCGTTACGGCGGGAATGATAGCAATCGCTATAAGTATATACAGCAGATTTGCTATGGATGATGCATCGTTCGGGAGATAGTTTTCATAGAGGGTATACTGTTGACTGTAGTAGCCGATGGCGTAGAGTCCTAACTTTACAAGTGCCGATCCGAAGGCAAGCACGAAGAACGAGCATACCGAAAGCCACAGCTTGTTAAGATTGAAGGGATTAAAACGGAGCTTATCCGTAAAGCCATTACCCCTGAATCTGCA
>JAZNKU010000060.1:0-4938 GCA_045578685.1 Eubacteriales bacterium | reverse complement strand
CTGTATGGGCGAGGCGCTGCTTGCTAAGTATATGGGTAAGAAAAAGGTTATTGCTGAAACAGGTGCAGGTCAGCACGGTGTTGCTCTTGCAACTGCAGCCGCATACTTTGGCTTAAAATGTGACATCTATATGGGCTCTGTTGATATTAAAAAGCAGGCTCCCAACGTTGCAAGAATGAAGATCCTCGGCGCAAACGTTGTTGAGGTTACCCACGGTCTTAAGACCCTTAAGGAAGCGGTTGACGCTGCCTTTGACGCATACTCCAAGGAGTATAAGGATTCTATCTACTGTATCGGATCGGTGCTTGGCCCTCATCCCTTCCCCATGATGGTTCGTGATTTCCAGAGCGTGGTGGGCATCGAGGCAAGAGAGCAGTTTATCGAGATGACAGGTCATCTTCCCACCTCTATCGTTGCCTGTGTAGGCGGCGGCTCCAACGCAGCAGGTCTCTTTGCAGGCTTCCTCAACGACCCCGTTGATATCTACGGCATCGAGCCTCTTGGCAGAGGTCCCAAGCTCGGTGACCACGCGGCAAGCCTTAAGTACGGTACCGAGGGCATCATGCACGGCTTTAACTCCATTATGTTAAAGGACGAAAACGGCGAGCCTGCTCCCGTTTACTCTGTAGCCAGCGGTCTCGACTATCCCTCTTCGGGTCCTGAGCACGCGTTCCTTCAGGAGATCGGCAGAGTTAAGTACGACGTTATCGACGACGAGGAGACCATCGACGCCTTCTTCAAGCTTGCAAGAATGGAGGGTATAATCCCTGCAATCGAGTCCTCTCATGCAGTCGCTTACGGTATGAAGCTTGCCAAGACCATGGACCACGGTTCTATTCTTATCAATCTGTCCGGCAGAGGCGATAAGGATATGGATTATGTGCTTGAGAATTTTGGTATTAGATAATGTGTGAAAAGCTGTCCTATGGGACAGCTTTTCTTCGCAATTCGGTTATTCACTATTCACTTGACTTTGATTTAAGTTAATGATATTTAAGTCGGTAAAGTGACAAGCTGTAATAAATCAAGTTTTTTGTCACAGGCATTTCTTTAGTGAATAGAGAATAGTGAATGGTGAATAGTGAATAACGTTTTTCCCGGTTGTCTCATATTGACAATAATTTACTTTGGTGATATAATTTTTAGACCGAAAACAATAAGCAAAGAGTATAAAATTATGAAAAACATCAAACGAGTATTACATTACTACAAGCCCTATCTCGGTATGTTCACCGTAGATATGTGCTGTGCTTTTATCGTAGCGGTATGCGATCTTGTATACCCTATGATAACCCAGGAGATAATCAACGAATACGTCCCGAACAAGCAGATGAGCTATATTCTTATCGGCTGTGCCTGTGTGCTGGGACTTTATCTTCTCAAGATGTTTCTTAACTTCGTCGTACAGTACTGGGGACATCTGGTGGGTGTCAAGATACAGGGCGATATGCGCCGCGATATGTTCAGCCACCTGCAGAGACTGCCCTTCTCATATTTTGACGAGAACAAGACAGGCTCTATCATGTCAAGGATAGTAAACGATCTTTTCAGCATTGCAGAGCTTGCGCATCACTGTCCTGAGGATATCTTTATCTCCTCCATTATGCTGGTGGGTTCTTTTATCATGCTTGCCCGCATAGATCTGACACTTACTCTTATCGTATTTGCAGTTCTGCCCTTTATAGTTCTTTACGCGGTGCTTATGCGTAAGCGTATGAAGGACGCCTTCAAGGAATCCAAGGTCAAGACCGGCGAGATCAACGCCAACGCCGAGGTATCCCTTACCGGTATCCGCGTGGCAAAGTCCTACACCTCCGAGAAGCACGAGGTGGAGCGTTTTGAGGTCTCCAACACCGAGTTCAAGGAATCCCGCCGCAAGAGCTACCGTTATATGGGTCAGTTCTTCTCGGGTATGAACTTCTTAACAGACTTTCTCTATCTCGTTATACTTGCCGTAGGCGGCGTGTTCTTCTATTACGGCCGTATAGATATCGGTGAGTTCGTAGCCTTTCTGCTTTATGTCACCATGTTCTTAAAGCCTGTCAACAAGCTGGTACAGTTTTTCGAGCAGCTGCAGGAGGGTCTGACCGGAATCGAGAGATTCCTTGAGGTAATGGACGAAAAGCCCGAGGAGGATGCTCCGGACTCTGTAGTGCTTTGCGATGTAAAGGGCGATATATCCTTCAAGGATGTTACATTCTCTTACCATAACGAGGACAGAGAAGAGGATACCCTTGTTTTGGGAGGACTTTCTCTTGATATAAAGAAGGGAACCAAGGTTGCCCTTGTAGGACCCAGCGGCGGAGGAAAGACCACGCTTTGCCATCTGATACCCCGTTTCTATGAGCTGGACGAGGGCTCTATTTCCATAGACGGTAAGGACATAACCACACTTACCCGTCAGTCCCTTCGTGAAAACATCGGCATGGTTGCTCAGGATGTTTTCCTCTTTGGCGGTACTATCCGTGACAATATCGAATACGGTCGTCTGGGTGCAACCGACGAAGAAATAATCGAAGCGGCAAAGAAGGCGAACATCCACGACTTTATCATGAGCTTGGAGAAGGGCTATGATACCGATGTAGGCGAGCGAGGAGTTAAGCTCTCGGGCGGTCAGAAGCAGAGAATATCTATTGCAAGAGTGTTCTTAAAAAATCCCTCTATACTTATTCTTGACGAGGCGACCTCTGCCCTCGATAACGAGACCGAGATGCTTATACAGTCTGCTCTTGACGAGCTTCTGGTAGGCAGGACCTCTATTATCGTTGCCCACCGTCTCTCCACCATCAAAAACGCTGACGATATCATCGTCCTTACCTCTGAGGGAATAGCCGAGAGAGGCTGTCACGACGAGCTTTTGGCTCTCGACGGAATATATGCCAAGCTCTATAAATACCAGTTCAGAGAATAGTATTAACCGTTACATAATAGTTCGTTTTATTTTTGTTAATATATTTTCGCTAAAATTATTATATCTATCACTATATTAAGGAGGATCCCGAAATGAAGAATTTTAAGACTTTAGTTTCGCTTGTTCTCGTTTGTGCATCCGTATTCGGTTGTATGATCTTTTCCACAAGCGCAGCTTCTGTAGACGGCTTCAAGGATCTTAACAAGAATGCAGATTATTACGAGGCGGTAAAGTGGGCCGTAGATAACGGATATATGAAGGGTATGTCCGACAAGGTCTTCTCCCCCAACACCACCCTTACAAGAGCTCAGTTTGCTACACTTATGGCAGGCTTTGAGGGCGCTGATCTTAATGCCTACAAGGGTAAAAAGATCTTTAATGACGTTAAGACCAATGCTTGGTTCGCTACTACCGCGGCATGGGCATATGAGAACGGAATCATGTCCGGCACAGGCAATAACAATTTCTCTCCCAACACTGTTATCACCCGTGAGCAGATCGCTCTCTTGGTCAAGAACTATGTTGGCTTCAAGGGTATCTACCTTGAGAAGGTAACCCCCGAGGTAAGACTCCTTGACAGAGGCACAAAGAGAGCTTCCGCCTGGGCATCCGAGGCTGTTGAGTATGCATACAAGACCGATTATATGCAGCTTGACGAGGGCAACCGCTTTAACCCCAAGAATAAGGTAACGAGAGCCGAGGCTGCCACCATCCTTTACTCTCTCAACAACGCTATCGAGCGTACCGAGGTAAAGCACGAGCGCAGATTTGTAGGTTATCTTGATCTTTATACAAGCTACGGTAACGTTGACTTTGCAAGCTACGATATCCTCAACCTGCTTCCGGTAAAGGCAAGCGGTTCCTCCAAGACCATCAACGACAGCGGTCTTAAGCGCTTTAAGAACATCAAGGCTCAGGCTTCTGCAGAGAACCCCGACCTTAAGTATATCCTTACACTTACCGTTGACTCCGGTGCGGATATCGAGCAGTGGCTCTATCCCTACGCCAACTGTGAGGACTTTGCAAACAAGACTGTAGCTCTTGTTAAGGAATATGACCTTGACGGTGTAGACTTTGACTACGAGTTCCCCACAGGTGCTATTTCACAGAAGAATCTTGAATACTTCCTCAAGGTGCTGCGCGAAAAGCTGGATGATCTCAAGGTAGAGATGAACAAGCCCGAGGACTATGAGTACCTTATTACCATGGCTATCCCCGGCGGTCTTTATGCGTTCTCCCTCTACAAGGATCTGTCTGAGCTTCAGCATTACGTTGACTACTTCAACTTCATGGACTACGACCTTATGATCGGTGAGGCAAGAACCGTTGCATATCCTCACGCTACAGTTTACGGTCCTTCCTTCGGTTACGGCCACGGTACATACGATGATATCATCCGCAGCCTTGAGATGGGCGTTCAGCGTGACAAGATCGTTATCGGTTCCGGTACATATGTACAGGCATGGAGAGGCGTTGAGGGCAGATACGACGAAGAGCTTGGCATCTGGATCGGTCTCTTCGGTACAGGCAGATGGGCAGGCGACGTCAGCACACCTATCGCTTCCGACCTTGGACTTATCAACTACGAGGACAACAAGCCTATCAGCGGCTACTATACATACTTTGACAAGGATACCCACTCTGTCAGCTGGTACAACCCTGACTCTAAGGAGTTCAGAAGCTGTGACGAGTACTGGTCTCTCGAAGAGAAGTGCAGACTTATCAACGAATACAACATCGGCGGTCTTATGCTGTTCCACTGTAACACCGTTTCGGGTACAGATATAGCAGCTAAGATCAACGAGTGGATGGGCTGAAACAAAAAATAATTGCCGAGGTGAAAGCCTCGGCAATATTTTTTTAATGCGGAATGCGGAGTGCGGAATGCGGAGTTCAGGTGATTTTTGTTGCATTACTGCAACAAAAATTCCATTTAATTTAAAAAGTATGCTGATACTTATTATTTAAAAATACAATAAATATAAAAGCAACAAACTATAAAATACAGATAGCCCAAAATATCAATG
>JAZNKU010000059.1:0-4471 GCA_045578685.1 Eubacteriales bacterium | reverse complement strand
GGAAAAGAACGTTGTAGCCCTGCATTCTCTTCTTACGGGATACGATATCAAGTGCGGTATAAGGTCTGGGATGACCGATGTGAAGTCCCTGTCCGGAGGGATAAGGGAATTCAACAAGTGCAAAATACTTGGGCTTGGAATAGTCTGTAGTAGCTTCAAAGGCCTTCTTGTCAGCCCATTCCTGCTGCCACTTAGAGTCTATCTTAGAAAACTCATATCTGTTGTCGAACTTACTCATTTGTTTCTTCTTCCTTCTGTATATACTGTTCAATGTCTACGACCTCAGAGTCGTTCCAAAGCTTTTCGAGATTATAGAATTCACGGCTTTCACGGTTAAAGATGTGAACTATAACAGATGCATAGTCCATAACTATCCATGCAGCCTCACTGAAGCCTTCCATAGAGGAGGGGGCAAGACCCTTCTCTGATGTCTTCATATCCAGCTCGTCAGCAAGAGCCTTGATCTGGGTGTTGGAGTTACCCGTACAGATAACAAAATAGTCGGTAATAACAGTCTGATCCTTAACATGGAGCAGTTTGATATTGTGAGCCTTCTTGTTGTAAAGGAGGTTCACTATTTCCTTTGCAAGCTCAAGGGACTCGGTGTGAGATAATTTCTTTTCGCTCATATTTTTCTCCAAATATATATTTCAATATAATATTAACTAAATTTGGTGCACATTAATCGGTTTTATCAAATATCATCCTCGTGTGATAACTAACAGATACAGTTTGCTTCATCCGATTAAAGGGTGAAGGGGCAAGCCCCTTCACCAGGCGTGGTTGATGTCAAGACCGCCCTGTTGGATGTCGTCCGCACCGAGTACACCCTCAAACTCCTCGGTTGAATAGTAGATGGAGTTTACACCGTTGTGGGATGTAAGTGTGAAGTTGAGGTCCTTATCAAAGCTTGATTCGGGTACATCGGAGTCGAAGAGATTGAAGTTCTCGTTGATAATCTTATACATAGCTGCTCTGTGGATAACAACGTATGAACCGCGGTTGTATGTAATGGGTGTGTTGGGAGCGGTAAACATCGTTATGTTAGAGAAGTCCATCTGCATAGCTTCCTTGACAAAGTATGCAGCGTCGCTTACAGAGAGAGAGTGCTCAAGATTTCCGAGAATTGAGCTAACAACGGGAACGACATTAGTAATAGAGATCTTGTTTTTAAATGATTCCATAAATGCAGTCATAAAGAGCTTCTGAGCATCCTGTCTTCCGAGATCTCCCTCAACATAGCTTGCTCTAAAACGAACAAACTGCTGTGCCATATCACCGTCAAGAGTCTGCTGACCCTCATAGAGGTTGATGTGAAGAGGAGGATTTTGATAAATATCATGATATTCCATACGGAAGGGAACATACATATCAACTCCGCCGATGGCATCTACTATTGCACCGAAGCCGTCAAGATTCATATATGCATAGAAGTCGATATTGATGGCCAAATTGGAGCTAAGAGTCTGTGCCAGACCCTTCATACCGTCGTGAATTCTGCCTTCATCATTTGATGCAGAGGAAGCGTTATAGAATGCACCGAAAACAGAATTAAGCTTTCTGGGTACGCTGTCAAGGGTGATAAAGGTGTCACGGGGCATCTGCATAATGGTCATAGAGTCATCATCAAGGTCAAGATTGACGAGCATCATAACATCCGTGTTAAGTGCCACAACATCTCTGCCCACAACAAGGAAGTTGTAGGAGCCTTCTTCACGCTTAACGGGTACTGCGTTGGGAGTATCATCGGTGTTGCTCTGCCAAGGGGTATTAGTATCGACTGCAGGAGCTGTCTCCATCATGTTGTCGATAACAGCATATGCGATCATTCCTCCGATGGCAAGTACGAGAAGTACTATAAGTACGATAAGCAGGGCCTTGGAACCGCCGCGCCTTCTCTTTGGTGTTCTTAAATTCTTATTCTTCTTGCTCATTTAATAACCTCGCTGTTCTTCAATAAGTAGTTTCTTGCTTTGACCGTTTGGAGTGCTATCTCTTTGCCTGTACGCAGCAGGTAAGCTATAGTACCATCCAAGCTTTTGACAATAGCTCGGTCAAGCAGTATTTTCGGATCGGTAACTGCTGCATTGTTATGGAAATACTCTCTTAATTCAATACAGGATTCATGCCGACGGGTAGCTTCGGTAGAATCCGCAAGGAAGAGTATCTTCTGCAGCAATGTCATTCTTTCTCTACCGGTGGTGTGGGTATCTATAAGCTCTATTACATCATCGGTACAATCCGAAGGGAAGAGCTCACGGGCAAAAACACCGCCTGTCAGAGAGTGGAACAAAGCAGGGGTAGAAAGATATGCCTTGTCAAACTCTATATTATAAACCCGACATATGGATATATGCTCGTCGGGAGTTTTTTCCTTGGTAATATCGTGAAACAGAGCCGCCTTGTAGAGGATATCACGTGCATGCTCGTTTAGACAGAAGATATCCGCAAAATACATACACTCCTCGGCAACAGCCAGGGTATGTGAATAACGCTTTTCACTTAAGTTGTTTTTCAAATAATCCTTTATTTCACTGTACATACAGCTTATTTTCCTCAATATATCGGGCAACGGACTCGGGAAGATAAGGTGCTTTATCCCGAGAATTTCTTATAAGAGTGGACGAAAGCTCAAGGGGCTTCATCTTAAGTTCCTCTATACGAAACCCGTACTTGGATTTAAGCATTTCTATCTGCGCTGCTATGTCACAGTCAAGCTCTCTGTCGCTTTCCCGTCTTGTGTAAACAAGGGTAGCAAGCTTTGCTATTTCATCGGCTTTGTACCATTGATGCATGCAGAGAAGCATATCTGTTCCGCATAACAAATAGAGATCTACATTGGTATCGCTGAAATGCCGCAGCGTTTCGACTGAATAGCTCTTGCCTTGCTTGTCGAGCTCGTAGGTTGATACCTCAATACCCTCAATGCCGTCAAAAGCAAGCTTAAGCATATTAAGTCGGTGAAGGGGAGTGTCACCCTTGGGCATATCCTTGTGCGGTGCAATGTTTGCGGGAATAATAAGAAGCTTATCAAGTCCGAACTGCCTTTTAAACTCCAGAGCTGCACCTACGTGACCGTTATGTACAGGTGCATAGGTGCCTCCGTATATACCTAATTTAGTTTTCATTAATTGCTTTTATAAATTCCTTTGCAAAGAGCTTCATTGCGTTGGCTCGATGACTGACAGAGTTTTTCTCTTCCTGAGTCATCTCGGCAAAGGTTTTGCCGATAGAAGGAACATAGAACAGTGGGTCGTAACCAAAGCCTCCGTTACCCTGATATTCGGTCAGGATCATACCTTCGCACTTGCCCTCGCAGACGATCTCGCGACCGTCGGGGAAAACACAAGCGATGGCGGACACAAAACGGGAGGTCTTTTCCTCGGGCTTGAAGTTCTTTAATTTTCCAAGCAGCTTTTCGTTATTGGCGTGGTCCCCAAGCTCGTCACCTGCATGGTCTACCGCATATCTGGCTGAGTAAACACCGGGCTCACCATCAAGAACGTCTACCATAAGTCCTGAATCATCCGCAATTACGGGATAATCACACTTGGGAGCCTTGCACTTAATAAGAGCGTTGGCTGCAAAGGTGTCTCCATCCTCAACTATATCGCCGTAGAAGCCTACGTCATCAAGGGAGAGAACGGTTATGTCTTCGCCGCAGAGCTCGGATAAAAGTCCCTGCATTTCAATGATTTTTTTCTTGTTTCTTGATGCTAAAACTACTTTCATAATAACTAATTACTCTTCAAACAATGCCTGTACGAACTGTTTGTTATCAAACTTCTCCATATCGTCAACAGCCTCGCCTACACCGATGAATTTAACGGGTATACCGAGCTCGTTCTTGATAGAGAAGACAATACCGCCCTTGGCCGTACCGTCGAGCTTGGTAAGAACAAGACCTGTGATGTTGGCTGAATTCTTGAATTCCTTTGCCTGCTGAACTGCGTTCTGACCTGTGGTGGAGTCGAGAACTAAAAGTGTTTCGCGGGCAGAATCGGGAAGCTCTCGGTCAAGGACACGGGATATCTTCGCCAACTCGTCCATTAGATTCTTTTTATTGTGAAGTCTGCCGGCGGTGTCGATGATAAGAACATCTGCACTTCTGCTCTTTGCCGCTGCAGTAGCGTCAAATACGACAGCCGCAGGATCTGAGCCCTCGGTATGCTTGATAAGGTCAACACCTACACGGTCCGCCCATATCTGGAGCTGATCTATAGCAGCCGCTCTGAAGGTGTCTGCTGCGGCAAGAACAACTTTCTTGCCGTCTTTCTTTAGGTTGTTCGCTATCTTGGCGATGGATGTTGTCTTGCCGACGCCGTTAACACCGATAACAAGGATAACATCGGGCTTATTTACACCTGTATTGAGAGGGGCACCCTCGCCGATCATGTCGCACATGATCTCCTTAAGAACGGCAAGTATCTCGTCGCTGTCCTTAAGCTTATCCTCTCTGATGCGGTCTCTC
>JAZNKU010000058.1:0-3995 GCA_045578685.1 Eubacteriales bacterium | reverse complement strand
TGATGCGTTGAAGCGATTTGTGCGTATAAGACACAAATTGTTTAAAAAATATGTAGTACAAATACAACATTTGTATGTTAAAGTGTTTCAGTAACCCTAATAATATTTATTATTATATTTATGGGTAAAATTTCTTATCACTAAAGGAGAGAATCAATGGAACCGAAGAAAAAGTATGACCTAAGACGGATCCTATCGGTCGTTTTGTGTTTGTCAATGCTTCTTTCTCCCGTTGTTACGCTCGCTGAAAGCGTTATCAATGAGGGAATTGAAAGCCTTGCCGAGCCTGAACTGACTTTGATCCAAGAGGCTGAAACAAAGACAGTCTACAAGCTTGTAGAAAAGTACACGCTTGCTGACCTCGTAAACGGAAATAAGACGTTTATGATCATCAGCACAGATGTCCCCGGCGCAGCCTCTGCTTTTGGCGGAACGACGAGCAGCAACGGACGTTACCTCAAAACACTTGACGGCTTGAAAGTGTTTGAAGTGCCTACCGATACAGCATCTCTTTCCGCAGGTAAGTACGTAACGAATACGTTCGGCACAGAACTTGGCAATGCAGCGTTCGGTGAATGGAAATTCCAGGCGGCTGACAGCGGCAAGTACTATATGTACACCACCACAAAGACTGATGCGGGTGAGACAAAGAAGACATATCTTGCTCACCACAATAACGGCGGTAACGGTCAGGGTTACCATAAAGGATACTTTATGGGTATCTTTGACGGTGAGCTTACATGGGGCCGTACAGCTAAATTTACAATGGCTGACGATAAAGTTAACCTTTCCGGTCTGTATACAGTATATTCGCCGGATTCCGCTGAAGTACCTTACGGCAGACAACCCGGTGAAAACGGTTACCTCAGTTTCGGCAGTTATAATGCGCTCAGCAAGAAATCAGACGGAACCACGTACAAGGAAACCCTTGTTAACTTTAACATAGTAACAAATGGTTCTGCCAGCACGAGAGCGCAGTTCTATGAAAAAGTAGGCTCAAGAGCTATACCCGAGATCAAGGGTTACCTTTACTCAAACAATGGTACAGTTGCTGTAAATACAGGTAAGTTTGCACCTACAGGCGCATACATCCACCTTTATGTTGACGGCAAACTTACACGTGTTCCCGTTACAACAGATATGCTTTCGGGCGCTGATCTTACGAAGGTGGGAACATATACAAATGTTAAGGTAAGCTACAACGGTGTTCAGCTTGCAGATAACTTCACGCTTGAAGTTAAGAGTACAGTAAAGATAACCGGAAACAATTCGAGTGAAGCTGCAAAAAACTCAACAGTATTCGCTTTGGTTGACCCTAACAGCACAAATTCGTTTGTACAGGGCGGATATATCCACATTGCTGAAAGCCAGAATCCCGGTTATGTACGTCTTTTGACAACTGACGGCACTAACCTCGGTTCAACAGAATATTATGCTTATGAAATATTTGTTGACGGCGAAAAGCAGCTTGTTATCAATGATGCGGCGCCTAACAGTATTTGGGTAACTAAGAGCGCAGGACACACCGGCTTGCCCAATGCTAAGTTCTGGCAGCTCAGAGCTTTTTACTACGGCGAAAGATACCTGCGCTACAACGGTACAGATGACCTTGGAAAGAATTCTGCACTGGTCGTAAGCAGCAATAATCAGGGGTGGGAAGCACTCTGGCACGAAAGAGGCGAAAGAACAGGTCTTTCTGCCTTTAATCCCTCCGGCGAAGTTAAGGTTTTTGCTAATGATACTGCTTTTGAGGAAGTAAATAAGCAGTGGCGCACAATGTACTATAACTATATGATAGGTACATTTGGTTTGCGTGTTGAACAGGCAAACGCTAATGCTGTCGGCTACAGATTCCCCGGTCAAGGTAAGGGTGATCTCAGAGAAAATTCTCCCTATGACAGAGCATATTACTATGCGCGTACAAGTGAATACGCAAATGTAAATGTATATCTTTCTTCAAAGACGGGTTCTGTTTCCTACGGTGCATCCTCTGCCGATTCACCCGAAGGTCTTTACCTTGTTATGACAGTTAACGATGCTTACGGTGTATCGCATATTACAAATATCCCCGTAACGCTCGATATGCTTACATACAACAAAGATAGCATAAAGACAAAGCAAGCGGTCAGCAGCGACTCTGTATATAAGAATGTAACAGTTACATATCAGGGCATAGCTATTGCCAGCGATTTGACTATTACAGTTAAGCAGAAGCTCCCGGACAATAACTACCCCGCATATCCCGCACCCGGTTCTGTTGACATTACAAAGGAATTAAATGAAAAAGAATATAATTATCTTGAAACAGGTCTTACAGAAGTAAACCTCACGCTGACCGGTGTTCCCGATGCCAGCGGTGCTGACGTTGTGCTTGTTCTCGATAATTCAGGTTCAATGGCTTACTCCGCAGCAGGTAAAAATGAAGGTGCGGAGAAATCACGAAGAGTTGAAATGATCAACTCCATTTATGCAATGCTCAGAAAATTTGCAGAGAGCATTGACGGTTATAAGTCCGATATTTCCGTTTCGATCCTTACATTCGACGGTTATACACTTATAGACGGTAATATGTTCGTAAAGAACACACAAGGAACGACGGAGCATTCATTGGCAACAACATATGACCAGCCTGATACTGCTCACTTCCTTACACCCTCAAAGTCATCGGCTAAATCGCCTGACATTGCGGACAGATTTATACATTCAAGTCAGCTTACGGAAGCTAAGATCAAAGAAATTGCTGAAAGCTTCGGTAAGGCTTATACAGGTTCAGGTACAAACTATGACCAGGGCTTGCACCTTGCTTATGAAACTCTCGTAGGCAAGCAGAAGCTTAATGCACAGCAGGGTACAAAGCGTAATCCCTACGTTATCTTTATGTCAGACGGTTGTACATGGCAGTATAACTACGTCGCAGGCGGTTCTGAAGTGGGTTACTATTCCACATGGGATCAGTACCTCAACGGCAGTAATAACGTTCCTGCTGCAAACAGACCCAGTAATACGGCAAGATATGAAGTATTCGGTAACTCCGAAGGTAAGCACTGGATGGCAGAGGCTATCAAGGGAGACACAGACAGCAGATATAAGATAATCAATCCCAACGGTAACCCCGATAAGCACTATGCAGAATGGGTTAACGGTCTCGGCGCTGAAATTTACGTTGTCGGCTTCGGTATGGCGGCTGATAAGTCAATATCGAGAGATACTGCTGTCGGCGTCCTCAGAAGAATTTCTTCAGGCAACGAAGAATCAGGACATTTCTACGACGTTAAAAATGTCGGCGAGATAGAAAATGTATTTACAGAAGTTGCCACAAAGATTCGTGCGGCATCCGGCGCTGTGTTTGAAGATAAGCTCGGCGCAGCGTTTGATCTTCAGATGGCATCAACTGTTGCAGGTCCGAGAGGTCCTATAACACTTGATCCGGCTCCTTCTATCGAAGTTCTTGAGTACATCACATACAGAATTGACGAAGTAGGTACTATCGTTGATAACGTACACGTTACGGAGGATATGGTAGGTACTATAAGACAAGGCTACGAAAACGGCACACTTGTTGAGAAAATCACATTCAATCCGGAGGGTACAGAGGCGTACAGTACGCTTAAGTCCGGTAATATTCTCGGCAAAGACGGTATAATCGATGCTACTACGTTCAAGTATAATACTAATAAGAATAAAGATGTAGTGGTAGACTCTAACGCTGACGGAAAGGCAGATTATTTACTGCCGCCTGAAACATTTGCTTGGCTCGTCGGTGATATTCCTCAGTCAAGATATGAGCTCCACTATGACGTTTACCTTGAAGGTTCAATGGAAGGTGAAGCAGAAGCAGGCGAAGGACTTCTCACTAACGAATATGCAGTTCTTAAATATAAGAACTACATCGGTAATGCTTGTTCCATCACTGCGCCTAAGCCTCAGCTTCCTTGGAAAGATGCAGAGGTAACATACAGCTACTACCTTGTAAACGGCAGAGGCGAGCTTATCGA
>JAZNKU010000057.1:0-1962 GCA_045578685.1 Eubacteriales bacterium | reverse complement strand
CGCGTTCTATGTTCCGCATAACCCCCTCGGGGTTCTTGAAAACATAGGTGTTTACCTTCTGAATAATATACTTTTTTTCCTCGCCGTCACGACGGTAGGTTACGAGATAAGTCTGATTGATGTTACCGGTCTTGATCTGCTCAAAACCAATGTATTCGCCCTCTATAGCAAAAAGAGCGCCTGCTTTTTGTAAATCCATTATAATAACCTCTCTGTCAAAATAATATAGATTCCTATAACAAATATATTATAACATAAATAATGAATATTTCAATATATATTCGTGTATATTTTACTCAAATTTACATCCGTCGGCAGAATTACATATATGTGCCGAAAATTTGCCCTTTAATTTCGGAAATTCTTTGAGATATTCCTCGGTTACATGGGCGGTAATGCTCTCACGGTATTCCGGATCGATGATCGCCATACAGCAACCCTTGAAGCCTGCTCCGCTGAAGCGTCCGCCGTAGATACCTTCGGTCTCTCTCATTATTTCATATAGCTTGATAAGCTCGGGTGAGCCTGTTTCGTAATTATATATGCTGGAATGACCGCTCTCAAACACAAGTCTGCCGTATTCCTCGATATCGCCCATCCTCCAAGCTGCCGCACCTGCCTGTACACGGTCATATTCGTCGTAAAAGTGAGCTGCGCGTCGACGCCAGTTATCGGGAAGTCTGTCCATGTAGGCCTCAAATACCTCACGGGGAACATCTCTCAGTCTGGTATCCGCAAACTGTCCACATTCCATGCCTGCGTAGGACTTAAGTGCGTATGCGGCGGACTTCATTTCATCCACCCTTGTATTAAATGCAGAGGAGGACATAAGACTGCGCTCTATTCCACTGAAGAATACCGCTATCTCATAGGGCTTCATCTTTTTTGATTTTGGCATAAGCTCGTATGTATCGTCCTTGGTATCAAGGTAAAGGAGTCTGTCCTTACGAGCCAACACCTCACAGCTCATATCTAACTTACCGCATTTGACACCCACAAACTTGTTCTCGCACCAGAGTGCGTGCTCTATTATCTCCTGTTTGGTAAGTCTGATAGAGTTGACGCGGCAGAGCGCCGACAGAAAGGCTATTGTCAATGCAGCCGAGGAGGAAAGTCCTCCTATGGGCATAGTTCCGTGAACTACTGCATGTAAACCTCTTACCACATCATGCTTACGGCGCAGAGCCATCACGGCACCCTTGACGTAATCAGCCCAGGTTTTATTTGCCACGCCTATCTTCTTCACATTGAAGCAGTGGTCACCGAAGATGTTCATGCTGTGCAGGCTCATCTCGCCGTCATCGGTGGGGGCGTACATTATATGTATACCTTCACTTATGGCAAGTCCCGTAACAAGACCGTACTGGTGGTCGGAATGAGCACCTATGGGACAAACACGGTAGGGACAGAATGCCGTTAAGACCTCTGTTTCCCCGGGAAATCTGTTTTCAAATATTTCCTGTATCGACAACATTATAAAGTCACTCCAAATTCTTTTTCTAATACTTCGGATAGTGCTGCTTTGTAATTCTTATATGTGTAGTTCGCTTTTATAGATTCAAGACCGTTGTGTCCCCACTCGGGTACACGGTCGCGGTTGTCCGAAATATACTTGATGACCTCGGCAAGACTCTCGGGCTCGTCGGTCTTGAAGAAAAATCCGTCGCTGCCTTCGGTGATATAGTGAGCTGTACCGTTAAGGTTGGTGCTCACCGCCACAACTCCGTTTGCCATAGCCTCAAGTATGGATATGCTTGCCTGCTCCTCCTTGGAGGTGAGAATAAATACGTCGTTTTCATAATAGAGCTTCATCATCTCACTGTAGGGGATATGGGTGCGGAAGGTGATATATCCGCTTACACCGCAATCCTCTGCATGCTTCTGAAGATCCTCGTAATACTTTATCTCCTCCGGCACGCTTGCCTGTCCGAGGATGGTGAAATGTATATCCTTCAATTCATC
>JAZNKU010000056.1:0-9565 GCA_045578685.1 Eubacteriales bacterium | reverse complement strand
TCGGGATGACAACCGATTGCTAATACGTTCATAATATAATACCTCTTTGCGGTTTATTTGCCTTTAGGCATCTCTGTCATACGGAGCTTGGGTGCACCGTAGGGGAAGAGCTTTACTCTCTCCGTCTCGCTTATGGGTGTACGGTCAGCGGGAACGGTGTTGGGTACTGTACCCTCAAAGCCCTCTTTGCAGCCCCAGTTGATCTTATGCATATTGGCATAAGCTACGATAGGAGGATTCTTGCTTGAGAAAGGAATGGTATAATCGTCAACCATTTCAAACTCTACCTTGTCATCAGAGTAAGCGTAGTTCCAATCAGATGCAGGGCGCAGATTATAGTCACAGTAGGGGAAGCGTCTGTCGATACCTTCGTCTACATACTCAAAGCGGTACCACTCCTCCTTGATGGGAAGAGAGAAGAGAAGTGCTCCGCGCTTGAGAGCGTACATATCGCGGGGTCTTTCTATGAACTCAACCTTCTGGTCGAATACGACTGTGATTACGGTCTCGCCATCCCATGTACGGGATATGATATGCTTCTTACCTACCTCAACGGCTTCGCCGTTTACTGTTGCCCCGTTAAGAGAGGAGGGGATAACTATCTCAAAGTCAAAGTCCACCGCCTTGTCGGTCTTGACTGTGTATGTAAGAGTATCTCTGAAGGGATACATAGTATCAAGGTCAACGCTAACGCTTGCACCCTTGATGTCAAGTGTTACCTTTGAAGGAACGTGAGCGACAGATGCAAGACCTGTTTCACTTCTCATAAAGGAGGAAAGAGCAAGCTTGGGCCAGCCCTGGCTGAAGTTTGCTGTACAACAACCGTAGTTAGGCTCAAGACCGAACATATTACCGTCGGTGCCGTTGGAGCCAAAGGGGGATTCCTCGTGGGTACCGGGGAAACGGATACAGCAGATCTGGTTAGCCTGCTGGTCGTACTGTCTTACCCACATATCGTCGCTGAGACCCGCGGGAAGGGAATTGAAGGCAAGGGTTTCAAGACGGTCAACCCACTTTTCCTTACCGGTGATGGCATAGAGCCACTCGTATGAGTACATGGCCTCAACTACACCGCATAGCTCGGTGCCTCTGGTGGGATCGTCTCCGCCGAGACACTCGTCGCCTGTGAAATAGCCCGTGGGTGTGCCGTGATATTTATGTAATGTGGAGAGCATCTCCTCGGCAAACTCGTCAGCATCGACCTCTCTGCCCTCGTATGCAAGAAATCTGGAAGCCATTGCCTCGGACTTGAGCGCCATTGCGAGGTTTACAACATGGGTGTGCAGACGCCATACGTTGGGTCTGTCGTGAGCTTCCTTATCTCTCCAGCGGTAGAAGATCTTGTGGAAATCCGCACCCTCAAACTCAAGAAGTCTGCAGAGCTCTATAAGCCAGTCCTCTTCGCAGCGGTCATACATCCAGTAAACTGCAATAAGACCCTCGTACCATCTGAACTGTCCCCAGGACTTGAGTGCAGTATGCTCGAGACGGAACTTTAAGTTTTTGAGTATTCTGTAGATAACATTAGGTATACGCTCATCACCCGAGCAATCATAATAAACGATGAGAGCCTTACATATAAGTAAAACTGCCCATTCGTCAAAGTTATCAAATTCTTCCTGTGTGCTGCAGGGGCAGATCCAACCGTCGTGATAGGGAACTGCGGGGGTATCCTCCTGTTTTGAAAGGATAAAATCTACGTATTTTTTAGCCGTAGCTATAAGCTCATCATCCTCAAGAAGGTAAGCCATGGGGATAAAGCCGTCAAGCCAGTAGGGAACCCTTTCCCAGCCTTCCTTGGTGCCGCCGATCCATTGGCTGTCACGAACGTCGGGCCAAACCTTGTGTAGGTTACCGGACAGACCCTTAGCCTGGATCTTCAACTGGTCAAGCAGCCAGCCCTTTGCTTCTATCTCCTTGGTAGTGAGCATAGAGTAACGGTGATTGTTCTTCATAGTATGTCTCCTGATTAAAATATTCCATATAATTATATCATTATATCAATCATAATTCAAGTCTTTTTGTATATTATTAGATATATTTATGTGTTCGTAGGGTGTCTATTGACTAATCGGTATAAATGTGGTATATTGTTTAATGTCTAAATTATATTTATAAAGAGGTTTTGTTATGAATGTTAAAAGAATCTTAGCTCTTGCACTGGTATGTGTTATGGTTCTTCCTATGCTTGTTGCTTGCGGTAAATCCGGCGGAGGCAAGGAGAATAACGGCGGCGGATCAAATATTGAAGCCGTAGGCAGTGTAGTCCCTGAGGATTTGACCTTCCCCGGCGAGACATTCACTATACTCTGTCGTGAGGATAACGCTTGGGGCGAGTGGCTTCACGAGATATCTGCGGACGAGGATGCAACTGAGCTTGTAAACGAGGCAGTTTATAAGCGTAACCTTGAGGTAGAGGAGCGCTTTGAGCTTGAGTCTCTCGAGGCGTATGCAATTCCCGGACAGTGGGCAGAGGGAGAAAACTTTGTCAATACCTTCCGTAACTCTATTCTTGCGGCTACGGGTAGCTTTGATCTTATTATGAGCCATCAGGCATATATGTCCTCCGATCCGTCTCTCAACGAGCTTTACACCAATCTTTACGATGTACCCTACATCAAGGATAACCTCGATGCAAAGTTCTATTATCCCGATGTAGTTGATGAGCTTACCATCAACGATAAGCTTTACTTCCTCTTAGGAGACTACTCCCTCACTTACTGGGAGCTTGTCTATGTACTTTACTTTAATAAGACAATGGCTGAGAACAACAATATTGAGGATATATATCAGCTCGTTCGTGACGGAAAATGGACCTTTGACAAGATGACCGAAATGGTCAAGGGCAGCTGGACAGACCTTAACGGTGATGTATGGCCCGATGCAGAGGATACCTTCGGTTATGTATCCGACATACCCAATACAACCGATGCTCTCGAGGCACACTTTGACGTTCCCATGACCGGCCATGATGAAAGTGGTAATATTATCTTCAATGTGGATCAGGGCAAGATGGTGAACATTCTTGAAAAGTTTGTTGAATTCAAAAAATCAGACGACACACACTTTATCTACACCACCTCCTCTGATACAGAGGACTCAAACGAGGCAGACAAGATCTTCCGTGAGGGCAGAGCACTTTTCTATCCCGCAATGCTTAACCGTGCTCAGGAATTCCGCGGTATGGAGACAGATTTCGGTATAGTTCCTTACCCCAAGTGGAGCGAGGATCAGGCTACATATTACACCCACGCACAGGACGGATACTCTGTAGGTGTTATTCCTATTGATGTTCCAAATCTCGAGCTCTGCGGTGCGGTAATAGATGTTCTTTCCGCACTTTCCAGCGAGATGGTAATTCCCGCTTACTATGATATGGCACTTCGTGATAAGTATGCCCGTGACGACGAGTCAGGTGAGATGCTTGATCTTATCCGCGAGGGCTTCACCGTTAACTTCGGTTACTTCTACGGACAGTCTCTCAACGGATGCTCCATGATCTTCCGTAACATGGTACAGCAGGAAAACTCCAACTTCGTATCCTTCTATCAGGTAAATTCCAAGGGCTACGAAAGAATGCTCAAGAAGTTACTTGCTTCATACGAGAGCAATTCTGCTGAGTAAATATCACAAATAAGAATGAACAAGGCTATTTATGTCTTGTTCATTTTTTATATTTGATTATTTAATATATGTGTGATAGAATGTAGCTATAAAATTATACAGAAAGGCAGATTCATTTATGAAAAACTTCAAAAGAATTCTTGCTCTTGTGCTCGTGGTTCTTACGGTTCTTCCTATGCTTATTGCTTGTGACGGCAAGAGCGGCAAGGACAAGAACAACTCTGATGTTACCATAACCCCCAACGCCAGCGTCGTACCCGATGATGTGACATTCCCCGGTGAGACATTTACGGTTCTCTGCCGTGAGGACAACGCATGGGGCGAGCATCTCTACGAGATCGCTGCAGACGAGGATGCTACCGAGCTTGTAAACGAGGCGGTTTATAAGCGTAACTTAGAGGTAGAGGAACGTTTTGAACTTGAAGCACTTGAGGCGTTTCCTATTCCCGGACAGTGGGATGTTAAGGAGGATTTTACCAATACCTTCCGTAACTCCATTCTTTCTAACAGCGGTACCTTTGACCTTATCATGAGCCATCAGGCATATATGTCCTTTGACCCCTCTCTCAACGAGCTTTACACCAACATCTACGATATTCCTTACCTCAAGGACAATCTTGACGCGGGTTATTACTATCCCGATGTGGTTGAGGAGCTCACAGTAAACGACAAGCTTTATTTCCTCTTAGGAGACTACTCCCTTACATATTGGGAATATGCCTATGTTCTCTACTTTAACAAGACACTCGCAGAGAACAACAACATTGAGGATATCTACCAGCTCGTTCGTGACGGCAAGTGGACTGTTGACAAGATGATCGAGATGTCCAAGGGTAAGTGGGTTGATCTTAACGGTGACCTCTGGCCCGGTGTTGAGGACTCCTTTGGCTATGTTTCCGAGACCAACAATACGCCCGATGCATATGAGGCACATTTCGTAGCTCCCATGACCAGCAGAGATGAGAACGGCAATGTTATATTTGATGTTGATCAGGGTAAGTATGTAAGCATACTTGAGAAGATGGTCGACTTCAAAAAGACGGATGACACATACTTCGAGTATTTTGCTGACCAGCCCGAGGATGCCAACACTATTGATAAAATCTTCCGTGAGGGTAGATCTCTGTTCTACCATGCACAGCTCAACCGTGCACAGAAGTTCAGAGGTATGGAAACCGACTTCGGTATTGTTCCTTATCCTAAGTGGAATGAGCAGCAGGATGGCTATTATACCCATGCACAGGACGGATACTCCGTAGGCGTTATTCCTATTGATGCTCCCAACCTCGAGCTCTGCGGTGCAGTTATCGATGTTCTTTCCGCACTTTCCAGCGAGATGGTTATTCCCGCTTACTATGATATGGCACTTCGTGACAAGTATGCCCGTGACGACGAGTCAGGTGAAATGCTTGATATCATACGTGAGGGCTTTACCGTTAACTTCGGATACTTCTACGGACAGTCCCTCAACGGCTGTTCCATGGTATTCCGTAATATGCTTAACCAGGATAATACCAACTTCGTATCCTATTATACCGTAAACCAGAAGGGCTTCGAGCGTAAGCTCAAGGCACTGCTTGAGTCCTACGCAGACGACGCTGAATAATTGTTAAGAAACACACTCATATCAAGTGTGTTTCTTTTTTATTATTGACTACGGGGGTTTTATATGTTACAATATATAAAAATATCAACAGGAGTGTTATCATGAAAAACATCAAGAGAGTTATTGCACTTTTGCTTGTTATGGTTATGGTATTGCCCATGCTTGTCGCTTGCGGTGATGAGACCGATGACAAAAAGAGCAATGTTAACAAGAACACGCTGACCGAAACTGAGTCCGTAGTTCCCGATGATCTTACCTTTTCGGGCGAGACATTCACCATCCTTTGCCGCGAGGATAACGCGTGGGGTCAGTACCTCCACGAGATCGCAGCTGACGAGGATGCAACCGAGCTTGTAAACGAAGCTGTTTATAAGCGTAATGTAGAGGTTGAAGAGCGCTTTGAACTCGAGGAGCTTAAGGCCTACGCTATCCCCGGACAGTGGGCTGTTTACGAAGACTTTATCAATACCTTTAAGAATTCCATTCTTGCGGCTACAGGTGCGTTTGATCTTATTATGAGCCAGCAGGCTTATATGGCGCTTGATCCTGCACTTAACGAGCTGTACACTAACTACTATGAGCTTCCTTATATTAAGGATAATCTCGATGCACCGTATTATTATCAGGATGTTATCGAGAATATGACCATCAACGATAAGCTCTACTTCCTCCTCGGTGACTATTCTCTTACATATTGGGAATATGCCTATGTTCTCTACTTCAACAAGGTATTGGCAGAGAACCACAATATAGAGGATCTTTATACTCTTGTTAAGGACGGAAAATGGACTTATGACAAGATGGCAGAGATGGCTAAGGGTAAGTGGATAGATCTCAACGGTGACCTTTATCCTGACGAGAGTGACAGCTTTGGATATGTTTCTGATATTCCTAACACCACCGATGCTTTTGATGCACATTTCAAGGCGCCTTTAACCGGCAGAGACGAAAACGATAATGTAGTGTTTAATGTCGATCAGGGTAAGGTTGTATCTATCCTTGAGAAGTTTGTAGACTTCAAGAAGTCCGACGACACCTGGCTTGTTTACACCAGCTCTGATATGACTATGGATCAGAACCCCGTAGATAAGATATTCCGCGAGGGCAGAAGCCTTTTCTATCATGCACAGCTTAACCGTGCACAGGATTTCCGCGGTATGGAGACCGACTTCGGTATCGTTCCTTATCCTAAGTGGAACGAGCAGCAGGAGGGTTATTATACTCAGGCACAGGACGGTTTCTCGGTAGCGGTCGTTCCGATAGATGTAAAGAACCCCGAGATGTCCGGTGCAGTGCTTGACGTGCTTTCAGCTATATCCAATGAGACCGTTATCCCTGCATACTACGATATGGCGCTTAAGGATAAGTACAGCCGTGACGATCAGTCTGCAGAAATGCTTGATATCATCCGCGACGGTTTCACACTCAGCTTTGGTTACTTCTACCAGCAGGCTCTCGGATGCTGCGGTGTATATAGAGAGCTCATCCGTCAGGAAAACTCCAACTTCGTATCTTATTATGCTGTAAATCAGAAGGGCTTTGACAGAAAACTGAGAAAGCTCCTTCAGTCCTACGAGGACAGCGTTGAATAAAATTATCAAATGAACAAGGCAATACAAGCCTTGTTCATTTTTTTGCTCTTGACTTGGTGATAAATTTGTGATAGAATAACCATAACTTTTAACGAAAGGCAGATGTATTTATGAAAAACTTCAAAAGAATACTTGCTTTGATGCTGGTTCTTGTTATGGTCGTGCCTATGCTTGTTTCCTGCAAGGGTAACAAGGGCGGCGATAACACCCCCGGTGGCGGCGGTTCCGATCTCGATATCAATACCGTTGTTCCTGAAGATGTTACCTTCCCCGGCGAGACATTTACAGTTCTTTGCCGTGAGGATAACGCATGGGGTCAGTATCTCCATGAGATAGCGGCCGACGAGGATGCAACAGAGCTTGTTAATGAAGCAGTGTACAAGAGAAATCTTGCAGTTGAAGAGCGTTTTGAGCTTGAAAAGCTTGAGGCTTACGCTATCCCCGGACAGTGGGCTGTAAACGAAGACTTCATCAACACCTTCAAGAACTCTATCCTTGCAGCCAGCGGCTCCTTTGACCTTATCATGAGCCAGCAGGCATACATGGAGGACATTTCTCTTATCGACCTTTTCTACAACTTCTATGAAGTTCCCTATGTAAAGGACAATATGGATGCAGAGCACTACTACCAGGATATCATTGATGAGGTTACCATCGACGGTAAGCTTATGTATATGGTAGGTGACTATTCTCTTACATATTGGGAAAACCTCTATGTTCTTTACTTTAACAAGACTATGGCAGAGAACCGTAACATCGGCGATCTCTATCAGCTTGTTCGTGACGGCGAGTGGACATTTGATAAGCTCACCGAGATGGTAAAGGGCTCCTGGACCGACCTTAACGGCGACGTATGGCCTGATGCAGAGGACTCTTTCGGTTACATATCTGAAATTCCCAACACAACAGACGCTTTCTGGGATCTCTTTGATATCCGTGTGACCAGCAGAGACGAAAACGGCGATGTTAAGATCGACGTTGACCAGGGTAAGATGGTACAGGTTCTTGAGAAGGTTATTGAGTTTAAAAAGACTGATGATACTCACTTCGTACAGACCAGCTCGGACCAGACCGAAGACTCCAACGAATGTGACAAGATCTTCCGTGAGGGCAGAGCACTCTTCTATCCTGCAACTCTTAACCGTGCTCAGGACTTCCGCGGTATGGAGACCGACTTCGGTATCGTTCCTTATCCCAAGTGGGACGTAAACCAGGATAAGTACTACACACGTTCTCAGGACGGCTACTCTGTAGCAGTTGTTCCGATCGACGTTCCCAACGTTGAGATGAGCGGTGCGATCTTCGATGTACTCTCCGCTATCTCCTACGAGAGTGTTATCCCCGCGTACTATGACATGGCGCTGCGTGACAAGTATGCCCGTGACGATGAGTCCGGCGAGATGCTCGACATTATCCGTGAAGGCTTTAAGTTCAGTTTTGGTACGTTCTATGCGCCTTCTCTTGACAGAGGTCTCGAGTTCCGTATCCTTATCAGTCAGGAAAACTCCAACTTCGTTTCCTACTATGCAGTAAACCAGAAGGGCTATGAGAGAAGACTCAAGAAGCTTCTTCAGGCTTACGCTGAACTTGACCAGAACGCAGAATAAGTTCAATCTACAGAAAACAGTTGCTTTTGCAACTGTTTTCTTTTTGTTGTATAGCATATCAGTTAGTTCCGGTACTAAACTTGCCGCTTTGGCTGTAATTTTGAAAAAAACAGAGGCATATTGACTATATTATAATAATGTGATATTATATTAACATCAATATACGAAAGGTGAAATACTATGAAGTACTTTAAAAGAATGGTGTCCTTACTGCTCGTTCTTATGATGCTTCTGCCTTGTATCGTTGCGTGCGATAAGACCAAGGAAAGCACGGGAAACCAGGGTGGCGGAGAACTGACTGAGACCGACACGGTAGTACCCGACGATGTCAAATTCTCAGGCGAAACATTTACCATCCTCTGTCGTGAGGACAACGCTTGGGGTAACTGGCTTCATGAGATAGCAGCAGACGAGGATGCGACAGAGCTGGTAAACGAGGCTGTTTATAAGCGCAACCTGGAGGTAGAGGAACGCTTTGACCTTGAGGAGATCGAGGTTATGGATATCCCCGGTCATTACGAGGTTCACGAGGATTTCGTAAACACCTTCCGTAACTCTATTCTTGCAGCTACCGGTACCTTTGATCTTATTATGATGCAGCAGGATGTTATGGCTGATCCCGGCAATTTTGAGCTTTATACAGACTTCTGTGATATTCCCTATGTCAAGGACAATCTGGACGCACCCTATTATTATCAGGATGTCAACAATACCGCTATGGTCAATGATACCCTCTATTTCCTTTTAGGTGACTATTCTCTTACATACTGGGAATCCACCTATGTTCTTTACTTCAACAAGACAATGGCGGAGAATCAGAACATTGAGGATATCTATGGCTTGGTTAGAGACGGCAAGTGGACCTTTGACAAGCTTCTTGAAATGTCCAAGGGGGTATGGTCCGACCTTAACGGAGACCTCTGGCCCGGTTCCGAGGACTCCTTTGGCTATGTTTCCGAGATCAACAATTCTACTGATGCTTTTGCGTCTCACTTTGATGTGCCCATGGCAGGCAGAGACGAGAACGGCGATGTTATATTTAATGTAGACCAGGGCAAGATGGTAAGCGTTCTTGAAAAGTTTATCGACTTCAAGAAGTCTGACGACACATGGCTTGTTATGCTGGGCTCTGATAT
>JAZNKU010000055.1:0-4423 GCA_045578685.1 Eubacteriales bacterium | reverse complement strand
CTCTTTATAACAATGGCAAACTTGTAGCAGAAAAGACAGGTGAACACGTATTTAGCTTCGATGTACCATTGGCAGCAGAAAATCATTTAAAAGCTGTGGCAAGCACTTATGAAGATAAAACGGTTTTACGAAAAGTAGATAAGCCAAATCCAGATTATAAGTTAAGTGTAAAGAGTTCTAATAGTGCAAACTGGGTATGATGAAAAGAAGGAGTACAAAAAAGAATGAGTAATGGAAATACAGTTTCTGTAAAAAGTAGTTCTGTAAATCGGGCAAAATTATATCAATTAGTTTTATTTCCGATGAATAACGGAGCTACCAATGTTTATTATATTTTGACTTTAAACTTTATTTCGTATTATGCAAACGGAGTGTTGGGATTATTTCTTGCATTTGCAACGACTATGGTTACGGTAATGCGTCTTTTTGATGCTATAACCGACCCCATCATCGGTGCTCTGATGGACAAGACAAACACCCGATTCGGTAAATTCAGACCCTTTATGGTTATAGGAAATATCATAATGAGTCTGTCCGTAATCGGTCTATATGTGTTTACTCCTATGATTCCCGCTACCGCTATGTGGGCAAGATATATTGCCTTCACCCTGCTCTATGCGATATGGGTAATTGGATATACCTTTCAAACCTCGGTGACCCGTGCCGCACAGCCCGTGCTTACCGATGACCCGAACCAGAGACCTCTCTTTACCATATTCAACACAGTAGGCTCGCTTGCGGGTATGGGCGTTATGCAGTTTATAGGTCCTATACTTGCAGGGGACAGATTTATGGGGGATTTCAATGCAAGCTGGTTTGCGGTAATGACTCCTATCGGTATAGCAATGTCGGTGCTTCTGACTATTCTTGCCATAATCGGAATATGGGAAAAGGACAACGAAAAGTATTTCGGTCTGGGTGCAAAGCAGGAAAAAATAAAGATATCCGACTATATATCTATCATAAAATCAAACAAGCCTATGCAGAGACTTATGATAGCAGGCGGCGGCTGTAAGCTGGCTTTGGCTATCGCAACTAACGCAAACGTTCTCTGTATGCTATACGGTGCTATGATGGGTAACTATGATTCTCTCTACCTGCCCATGATGGTGTTGGGATACATTTTCTCTGTTCCCTTCTTCCTTATGACCATACGCACCTCACAGAAAAAGGGACAGAAGGCAAGCCTTGTGAAATATGTCTCCATCGCCCTTATCTGCTATGTGGGTGTACTTGCTCTTCTGCTCCTCTGGAAGCAGAATGTTCCCGCCTTCAATCTGTCACTTATGTCAGACGGCAAGCTGTCACTTAATCTGTACACTATACTCTTTATTGCTTTGTTCGGTGTGGGCTACGGTGCTTACTATGCCACCGCCGATATGCCGATACCTATGGTAGCGGACTGTGCGGATTACGAAACCTATGTTTCGGGCAAGTTCGTCCCCGGTATCATGGGAACACTCTTCAGCCTTGTGGATAAGTTAGTTTCATCCCTTTCGGCTACGGTCGTTTCGATTGCCGTTACCGTAATAGGCATCAAGGGTCTGCCCACTAAGGCGACACCTTATTCCCCCGGTATGAATTGGGTGGTAATAGCTCTTTTCTGTATAGTGCCTATGGTTGCTTGGATCGCTACCCTTATAGCTATGAAGGGATACTCACTTACAGGTGAGCGCATGAAGCATATTCAGTCCGTCAACGCTAAACGCAAGGAAGCTATTGCCGGCGGTATGAGCCTTGAGGACGCAATGAGCACATACAAATAAAATTCAGCCCTGCAAAAGCAGGGCTGTTTCAATGTGACATTATCAGTACAAGGAATATAAAGCCTGTAAATAAAACCGTAACTATAAGTGCAAGTATATTGAGCACACGGTTGAGCTTGACTTTGTTTTTAAATATCAATGTCAGTATCAGGTAGAGGGCTGCACCTATAGCCGCACCGAGGGTGTTAGTAATGATATCGGTGATATCGGAGCCTCCTATGGCAAACACATATTGGCATATCTCCATAGTCAGGCTGAATACAAAGCCTATCAATACCGCTTTTAGGAATTTAAAACCCATCATACCGAGATAAAGCCCAAAGGGGATAAAAATAAAAAGGTTTCTCATAACCTCGGAAAAATGCATGCTTACCTCGTTATCGTAATAAAAGGGGATAAGATTTATCGCTCTTCGCCCTGTCATCATTTTGATATCTTCAAAAGAAAACGATAGCTTGAATAGGATTATCCAGATAAGCAAGATACAGTATATGCCGAACAATATGTGAGTTAATGTTTTCTTTTTCATTGAATACTCCAAAACATCCCCTTGGATCACTCCAAGGGGATAAGCTTATTATTAAAGGAATAAGGGTGCAAAAACCACCGCAACGATACTCATAAGCTTGATGAGAATGTTAAGGGAGGGTCCTGCCGTATCCTTGAGAGGATCGCCTACCGTGTCGCCGATGACAGACGCCTTATGAGCCTCGCTGTTCTTGCCGCCGTGGTGGCCTTCCTCAACATACTTTTTGGCGTTGTCCCAGGCACCGCCCGAGTTTGACATACTGATAGCCTGCAGCACGCCTGTAACCGTCGCACCTATAAGCAGACCCGCAAGGGCTTCCTTGCCGAGTATGGGAATTACGCCTACGACGATGGGAGCGGCGATAGCTATAATACCGGGGAGTATCATCTCGCGGATAGCCGCCTTGGTGCTGATGTCAACGCACTTATCGTAATCAGGCTTCTCAGTGCCTGCCATGATACCCGGTCTATCCTTGAACTGACGGCGCACCTCAGCGATCATATCGTTTGCCGCCTTGGATACCGAGTTTATGGTAAGTGCCGAGAAGAGATAGGAGAGCATACCGCCGATAAGCAGTCCGCCCAAAACATTGGCATCAAAAATATTAATAGTGGTAAGACCTACTGCATGGGTATAAGAAACTATAAGTGCAAGGGAGGTAAGTGCCGCAGAGCCGATAGAAAAGCCCTTACCGATAGCGGCTGTAGTGTTACCTACGCTGTCGAGGTTATCGGTTATCTCGCGTACAGACTTATCAAGTCCGCTCATCTCGGCGATACCGCCTGCGTTATCCGCTATGGGACCGTATGCATCAACCGATACGACCATACCTACCGTTGCCAGCATACCGAGAGCAGCAAGAACGACGCCTATATGTCCGCAGTTCTGATCTATACCGGTTATGCCGCTGTCGGTCTTGAGACCGAGAGCGTAAGAAATTACGATTACTACAGCAATAACAAGGATAGGCCAAACGGTACTCTTCATGCCCGCAGCGTATCCCGAGAGGATGTTGGTTGCACTGCCCGTCTCGCCCGATTCGGCAATCTTCTTGACCGTCTTATACTGAGATGAGGTATATATCTCTGTGAGCTTTCCGATAAGCACGCCTGCTATTATACCGCAGAAAACACAGAGGAAGAAATATATGTTTTTGCTGAAAACAAGATAGCTTGCTCCCACGAGAAGTGCCGAGGATACATATGTACCGATATTGAGGGAAAGTGCCGCATCCTTGGTCTTAAGAAGTCTGGTTATAACGATACCTATAAAGGAAGCGAAAAGACCGCCTGCCACGAGAAGAAGTATGTGGTACGCTTTAATATGATTCATATTGTCAGCAGCTAAAAGAAGTGCCGCGATAATACAGCCTACATAGCTCTCAAACAGGTCAGCTCCCATACCCGCAACATCACCTACATTATCGCCTACATTGTCGGCTATAACCGCAGGGTTCTTGGGATCATCCTCGGGAATACCTGCCTCAACCTTGCCTACGAGGTCTGCTCCAACATCAGCTGCCTTGGTATAGATACCGCCGCCCACACGGCAGAAAAGAGCAACAGAGCTTGCTCCGAGAGAGAAGCCTGTAAGAAGCTGATTTACTACATTGGGATCAACGTTTGGATCTATAAGTCTCATTATATAGGATACGAGAGCCACACCGAAGGCGCCGATGGATACGACCAGTATACCCATGACCGCACCGCCCGAGAAGGCTACCTTAAAAGCGGATCCGAGGCCTTTCTTTGCAGACTCTGCAGTTCTGACATTTGATATAACTGCGGTACGCATACCCATATATCCCGCACAACAGGAAAGCACCGCTCCAAAGAGGAATGCTACGGCTACTCCAAACCCAAGGCCGGGAAGAAAACCGAGAAGAAGGAACATTACTACAAGAAAAACTACGAGTATTTTGTACTGACGGTACAGATACGCCATAGCTCCACCCTTGATATAGGACGATATCTCGTTCATCCGCGGATCATCGATCTTTACCTTCTTGATGCCCTTTACCAAAAGCACCGAGAGAATAACTCCCAAGGCACACAGGATGATCACGCTTAAATCTGCATTGAGCTTTAAGAAGTCAACCATAATTACCTCCAATTAATATCAAGTGTTA
>JAZNKU010000054.1:0-10909 GCA_045578685.1 Eubacteriales bacterium | reverse complement strand
TAAGTCCATCAACAGTACATTCTATAATACCGCCTGTAGAGTTAATCTCTTTTAACATCTTATCAAGATACTGTCCCGTGTAGGACATCTTACACTTGGCAACCTCTTCGGGTGTACCGGTAGCGACTATCGTACCGCCCTTGTCACCGCCCTCGGGACCAAGGTCGATGATATAGTCGGCAGTCTTTATCATGTCAAGATTATGCTCGATAACCACAACGGTATTACCTGTGTCCACAAGACGCTGCAGTACCTCGATGAGCTTCTTTACATCTGCGGCATGTAAGCCTGTTGTAGGCTCGTCAAGGATATAGATCGTTCTGCCTGTAGAACGCTTTGACAGCTCTGTAGCTAACTTAACTCGCTGTGCCTCACCGCCCGAGAGCTGGGTGGAGGACTGACCAAGCTTGATATATCCCAATCCCACATCATAGAGAGTCTGGAGCTTACGCTTGATCTTGGGCAAGGATGAGAAGAATTCAAGAGCCTCCTCAACACTCATATCAAGCACATCGTAGATATTTTTGCCCTTGTACTTTACCTCAAGGGTATCACGGTTATATCTCTGTCCCTTACATACGTCACAGGTAACGTATACGTCGGGGAGAAAGTGCATTTCTATCTTCTTAACACCGTCACCCTCGCAGGCTTCACAGCGTCCCCCTTTTAGATTGAACGAGAAACGGTTTGCCTTGTAGCCTCTCTGCTTTGCATCGGGTGTAGAGGCAAAAAGCTCACGGAGATCGGTAAACACACCTGTATAGGTTGCGGGGTTGGAACGGGGAGTTCTGCCTATGGGAGCCTGGTCTATATCTATGATCTTGTCCAGATTTTCCGTTCCCTCTATACGGTCGTGCTTTCCGGGGAAGGTAATGGCACGGTTAAGTGTATGGGACAGAGAGCGCTTAAGCACCGCATTGATAAGCGATGACTTACCCGAGCCGGAAACACCTGTAACACAAACAAACTTGCCTAAGGGTATCTCAACATCCACATTTTTAAGATTGTTTTCCTTTGCGCCGATTATCTTTATAGACTTGCCGTTACCGCTTCTTCTTACCTTGGGTACTTCTATTTTTTCTTTACCTGATAAAAATCTTCCTGTAATCGAATTTTCATCAGCCATGATCTCGGCAGGAGTACCCTGAGAAACAATATGACCGCCGTGGATACCCGCGCCGGGACCGATATCAACGATATAATCGGACTCAAGCATTGTTTCCTCATCATGCTCAACAACGATAAGGCTGTTGCCCACATCACGGAGCTTTTTAAGGGTGTCGATGAGCTTGGAGTTATCCCTCTGGTGCAGACCGATGCTGGGCTCGTCAAGGATGTAGAGCACACCCATAAGGGAAGAGCCGATCTGTGTCGCAAGTCGGATTCTTTGTGCCTCACCGCCCGAGAGTGTTCCCGCCTTACGGTTAAGGGTAAGGTAATCAAGACCCACGTTCATCATGAATTCAAGTCTTGATTTTATCTCCTTGATTATCTCGCGGGCGATAGTCATCTCGTTTTCGGTAAACTGAAGACCGTCCACAAACTTGATCGCCTCTGCCACCGACTGAACACAGAACTCATGTATGTTCTTGCCTCCCACGGTAACGCTGAGAATCTCCTTTGACAGTCTCATACCCTTACACTTGGGGCAAGGAACTTCATCTATAAATTCTTGGTAATATTCGTTATTGGATTGCTCGTATCTCTGCTGGATGATATTGATGATACCGTCGTATTTTACGTCCTTTGCAGGGTGGGCGACTCCGTCAAAGTAACGAACCACGTTGATCTTTTCGTCACAACCGTATAACATCACCTCAAGAGCCTCGGGAGAGTAGTCACAGATCTTGGTGTCAAGGTCAAAGCCGTATTTCTTACCTACCTCCAGGATAACGGGACCTGTCCAGGTGAACTCGTCCATGGTCTTAAAACCGTTGACCTGAATTGCACCCTCACGCAGAGACAGGGTCTTGTCGGGGATGACACGCTCGTAGGAAACACGGGGCAGCTCGCCTATACCGAGGCAGGCGGGGCAGGCACCGAGAGGATTGTTGAACGAAAACATACGGGGAGACAGCTCGCCTATACTGATGCCGTGCTCCTCGCAGGCATAGTTAAGGGAGAAGGAAAGTTCACGCTCACCCTCGTATTCTTCACCTTCACGGGTAACGATGGCGATAGCACAGATACCCTCGGTCAGAGCAAGTGCACTTTCAAGAGAATCCGAAAGTCTGGATCTGATGGTCTCACGCATAACAAGACGGTCTATTACTATTTCAACCGTATGCTTGATATTCTTATCGAGGCTTATCTCCTCGCTTAAGTCGTACATAATACCGTCAACACGGACACGGACGTAACCGCTTTTTCTTGCTTTTTCAAATACCTTTTCGTGCATACCCTTCTTTGCCTTGACAACGGGAGCCAGCACCATAAAGCGGGTTCCTTCCTTTAAGGACATCACCTTATCGATGATCTGATCTACCGTCTGCTGTCTTATCTCACGTCCGCATATGGGACAGTGGGGAATACCTACTCTTGCATAGAGCAGACGGAGATAATCATATATCTCAGTAACAGTACCAACGGTTGAACGGGGATTCTTTGAAGTGGTCTTCTGGTCGATGGATATAGCGGGAGACAGCCCCTCAATAGAATCAATATCAGGCTTGTCAAGCTGACCCAAGAACATACGAGCATATGAGGAAAGTGATTCCACAAAACGCCTGTGACCCTCGGCGTATATTGTATCAAAGGCAAGGGAGCTTTTACCCGAGCCGGACAGCCCTGTAAACACAACTAACTTGTCACGGGGTATGGAAATATCCACGTTCTTTAAGTTGTGTACCCTTGCACCTGTAATGGTTAATTTCTTGTTCTCCATATGATAACTCCTTACGGAAAAAGTGAAGATAAATATTTAATCATATTATTATACCATACATAAAAAAATAAGTAAAGATATAATAAAAAAAGACTTTTGGCATTTAACACCAAAAGTCTTCCTAGATTTTGAACTTTGAATTAAGGCTCATCCTTAAGCGCCATGATCTGATCTCTGATGATAGCCGCCTTTTCAAAGTCAAGGGCAGCAGCCGCCTCACGCATTTCTGTATTAAGCTGCTCGATAAGAGCCGCCTTCTGTTTGGGCGAGAGCTTGCGGTCAGCAGTTTTCTTTTTGCCCTTATCCTTGACACCGATCTGTATAAGGTCGCGGACTGTCTTTTGTACGCTCTTAGGCTCAATACCGTTTTCACGGTTGTAGGCTTCCTGTATAGAGCGTCGGCGGTTCGTCTCGTCTATTGCGGTCTGCATAGCTTTTGTGACCTTATCCGCATACATTATGACCTTGCCGTTTACGTTTCGTGCAGCTCGTCCTATGGTCTGTATAAGGGCGGTCTCACTACGCAGTAATCCTTCCTTGTCTGCATCAAGTATAGCTACAAGGGAAACCTCGGGTATATCCAAGCCTTCTCTTAAGAGGTTAATACCTACAAGCACGTCAAACACGCCAAGACGAAGATCTCGTATGATTTCGGTACGCTCCATAGTTTCTACATTGTGGTGGATGTATTTTACCTTTATAAGGTTAAGCTCAAGGAACTCGGTCAGATCCTCCGCCATCTTCTTTGTAAGGGTGGTTACAAGTACACGTTCACCCTTTTCGGTACGCTCTCTTATCTCACCGATAAGATCGTCTATCTGTCCTTCAACCCCTCTTACCTCAACCTCGGGGTCAAGAAGTCCTGTAGGACGTATTATCTGCTCTACCGTCTGCTTGGTATGTTCCTTTTCATAAGGACCTGGGGTAGCACTTACATAAATGGTCTGGTTTAACTTATCTTCAAATTCCTCAAAAACAAGGGGTCTGTTATCATATGCCGAGGGAAGGCGGAAGCCGTAATCAACGAGGTTCTGCTTTCTTGCTCTGTCTCCGCCGCTCATACCCCTTACCTGAGGCAGGGTAACGTGACTTTCATCCACAAAGAGCAAAAAGTCCTTGGGAAAATAATCAAGCAGAGTATAAGGCACGGATCCCGGCTCTCTGCCCGACAGAACTCTGGAGTAGTTCTCGATACCCGAACAGTAGCCTATTTCACGCATCATCTCAAGGTCGTAGAGGGTACGCTCCTCTATACGCTGAGCCTCAATAAGCTTGTTGTTGGCTTTAAAGTATTCTACACGCTCTTCCATTTCCTGCTCAATCTCTTCAAGAGCCTTTTCACGGCGCTCGTCAGACACCGCATAGTGGGTAGCGGGGAAGATGGCAGTATAAGAAATATCCTGTATTACCTTGCCCGTTACTATATTGAACTCGCTTATTCTGGTTATCTCATCGTCAAAAAATTCTACTCTTACGCCCACATTATCCGACGAGGCAGGGAACACCTCCACCACGTCACCTCTGACTCTGAACTTGTTACGGGTAAAGTTGATATCGTTTCGGTCATACTTTATGGCAATAAGACGGCGGATAAACTCGTCACGGTCCATAATGCCGCCCACACGGATGCCGATAAGGAGGCTGTTATATTCGTTCGGGTCACCGAGGGTATATATACATGAAACCGAGGAAACAACGATAACGTCACGGCGCTCAAACAGAGCCGAGGTGGCAGAATGACGGAGCTTATCTATCTCGTCATTGACAGAGGAATCCTTTTCGATATAGGTATCCTTGCCGGGGATATAAGCCTCCGGCTGATAATAGTCGTAGTAGGATACGAAATATTCCACCGCATTTTCGGGAAAGAACTCCTTAAACTCAGCACAGAGCTGAGCCGCAAGGGTCTTGTTATGAGCCAAAACAAGGGTAGGCTTGTTTACGTTGGCGATTATGTTTGCCATAGTAAAGGTCTTACCCGAGCCTGTAACACCAAGCAGCACCTGCTTGTCAAGTCCTGCCTCAACACCGGCAGAGAGCTTGTCTATTGCCTGGGGCTGGTCGCCGGTTGGAGAATATGGAGAAACTAACTTAAACTTTTTATCCTGCATAACTTTCCTCGTGAAAAATTTTCTATTTTATTATTATACCATAGCTTTAACGATATTTCAATCTTTATCCTGACAACTTAAAAATTGTTCGGAATAGCGTTTGGCGTTGGTGTTTCTGGTATACACTACGTGGAAGGGGTGAGGCTTGGTCAAGGGCTCAACCGTAAAGGTGCCGATCATGGGATCGTCTGTAACTACCGATCGATATAAAAAGCTTATTCCTATGCCGCTTTGCACCAACGCCTTTATAGACACAAAGCTGCTGATAGAAACCTGTCTTGTAAAGTCACCAAGCTCGTATCCCGCTTCGGCAAGCCGTTCTTCAAATATACGTCGGGTACCGGAGCCTTCTTCACGGACGATAATAGTTTCCGAGAGGAGTTCCTCTATGGTCACCTCTTTGCCGCACAGGGGGCTGTTCTTTGTGCATATACCCACAAAGGGTTCCATACGCATGAGATAATGATCGTATTTTGTCTTACTGAATCTGCCCTCGATGATTGCAAAATCGAGGCGGTTGTCGTCAAGCATCTGCAACAGATTCTTGGTGTTGTCAACTACAAGGGACAGCTCGTGGTTGGGGGAACGAAGATAGTTTTTGATCGCACCTATAAGAACGTAATCGCCTATGGTCTTGGTTGCTCCAACCCTCAGCTTTGAACGTTCTCTGCCCGTGATAGCCAACTGCAGCTCCTCAAACTGATATTGCATAGATATGGCATAACGCTCCAACAGCAAGCACTTTTCGGTCTTGTGTAGTGTATGCCTGTCATATATAAACAGCTTTGTATGCAATGCATTCTCCAACGCTTGTATCTGCTTTGTAACAGCTGGCTGGGACAGATGCAGCTTGTCTGCGGCAATACGGTAATTCATAGTCTGACACAGGGTCAGAAAGGTACGAAGCTTTTGATCCATAGTACACCTTCAATAAATAAAAAGAATGAGGTCATTCCATATAATAACTTTATTTTATCATAAAGTTATGATAAAATAAATAGGAAAAAGTAAAAAACAAGGAGAAAATTATGAGTTCAAAGGTCAAAAGCAATCTTCTTTTTATTCTCGGTATTGCAATATGCTTTACTGTTGCAGGCGTGTCGGTTATATTAGAGGAGGTTATCCCGGGAGGAATACTGGGAGCATCTATCATAGCTCTTTTTATGGGTACGATCATCAACAGCTTTTTTCATCCGGTATGGATAAAGCCCGCACTTAAATTTACATCCAAAAAGATATTAAAGTTAGCCATTATACTTTTGGGTGCATCTCTTTCTATCGGCACTATTATGAACGTAGGTCGGATGACCTTTTTTGTAATGCTGTTTACCTTTGCTATGTGCTTTGGCGGAGGATATTTTATACGTAAGCTGTTCGGTCTTAACTGGAAGCTCTCCAACCTTATATCTGCGGGTACGGGAATATGCGGAGGCTCGGCTGTAGCTGCTCTTGCTCCTGTTATCGAAGCGGATGACAAGGACGTTGCCTTTGCCATGTCCTCCACCTTTATCTTTGATATGATAATGGTAGCGGTATATCCTATTATGGGTAAGCTCCTCGGTATGGGCGATATGGGGTACGGCATATGGGCAGGTACTTCGGTGAACGATACTGCCAGCGTTGTGGCATCCGGATATGCTTTTTCCGAGGCGGCAGGGGACTTTGCCACTATGGTCAAGCTCACCCGAACGGTTGCAATTATCCCTACCATACTGGTGTTTGCATATATCAGTATGCGTATCAAGCGTAAGCAGCTTAATACCGAAAACAAGGGAGAAAAGGTCAAGCTCACAAAGATAATCCCTTGGTTTATATGCGGATTTCTGGCGCTTGCCATCCTCAACAGCGTGGGATGTATCCCGGTTGCTGCAGCTACGGTTATCAAAAATACAAGTAAGTTTTTGATGGTCACCGCACTTGCGGCAATAGGCTTGTCTACCAGCCTGACCGACTTTAAAAATGCGGGACTCAAACCTATGTTCTACGGTGTTACCATAGATACCCTTGTAACCCTGACGGCACTTGCGGTAGTATGGTGTATGGGAGTTATGTATAAATAAAAAGAAATCAGTAAGGTCAACACCTTACTGATTTTCATACAATCTGTTTACCATATACGTAACCGCAACGCCTGTGTCAACAGAGAAGGCGGGATCTATATCCTCAAGCATAAACTGCTTTAAGGGGTGGAACATACGGGCACTTTCCTCCACTACCACCTCGTCCTGACCTTCAAGCTTCGTGGTCAGCTTATCGCAGGTAAAGAGACAGCGACCTAATTCACCGCATATCTCGATGGTCAGCGGTCCCGAGGTTACAGATGAACATTCGTTTACCGCTATCAGTCCGTCATCGTATGCCATGACAGCAATCGAGTTGTCCTCCACCATATCCTTGTTCTTTTCAAGGGAGCCCTTGTTTGTTGTAGAAACAGAAAGCATCGCCTTGTATCTTGTGGGCAATCCAAAGAGGTGATATATAACAGACAGACCGTGCACGCCGTGGTCTATGACCGAGCCGCCGCCTGCAGTCTCTCTGTCGTAGAAGTGCGGGGGCAATTCGTCCTCGCTTGCCGCAGTATGGGAATAACGGAAACGGACAGAGTTCACTTTTCCAAGCAGACCCTTGTCAAGGATCTCAGCCTTTATGGTCTGGGTGAAGCCGTAGGCGATATTGGGGAAGCATATAGCGAAGAGAAGTCCGCTTTTCTTTACCGCTTCTGCGATCTCCAGAGCATCCTCGTCTGTTATGGCAAGTACCTTTTCGGTAAATATATGCTTGCCCGCTTCGATGAGCTTAATTATTACCTCCTTATGTCTTGAGGTCTCGGTGCAGACGATAACACCTTCTACGTCGGAGTCAAGCATTTCTTCAAGGGAAGAATAAGCATACAAATTATGCTTACGGCAGAACTCATCCTGCCATTCACGGTTGTCCTCCCAAACCCCGAGAACCTCGCCGTAGCGGCTTGCCATGTCAACAAAATGTCCTGCGTGCACGTGCCACACGCCCCATAAAGCTACTTTTTTCATTATAATTCCTCCACAGTCTTTCTTATTGTCAATGCCTTCTTACTATCGAGCTTAACAAGCAACCTGTCCCTGTCGCACAGAGCCGTATCACCGTCAACGGGATACATATCGTAGCTTTCGTCACTTGCGTTTTCGATGCTGTCGCCAAATATGGTTTTGTAGGTGCAAAGAGCGTTTGCATAGCTGCCGTAGGGTCCTGCGTGAGCGCCGTCAAACCAATGAAGGCGTATATCGGGATCTTCCTTTAATATATTTTCAAACACGTGACCTACAGGATTCATTTTAACATCATACTTTTCGCAGAGAGTGTAGTAGATATCCTTCATTTTTTCAAATTCCTCTGGAATATCGATCCTCGCCCAAGGGAGAGTATGAATAACCTTGACACCCTGCGCTCTTGCCATCTCGATTATCTTTCCTGCGTCCCGTATAGTCTCCTCCTTTGAGGGGCAGGGCTCATGAGCCGCCTGTTGCATAATTATGTAGTCATACCCACCATGCACCAGAGCAAAACGCAGGTCTGTATACTGGGTAAGATGCCATTCATATGTAACACCGGGAGAAGCTATCATACCCACCTCAACTTCCTTGCCGCATTCCTTGCATATTTTCTTAAAGAGTGCGGGCAGGTCGTTATAATAGGTATGGCTGTTGCCTAAAAATAATATCTTCATAATTATTCTCCATATTTATGTATATGAATATTCTATCATATTTGATATACTATTGCAATAAGAAAACGGACGAAAAAACTTTCGTCCGTTTTGCTATTTCGATATTCCGTGCAGTTTGTTTCGACCCTTACTTGCGGAACATTTCTGCGTACTTCTTCTGAGCAGCCTCGATGTTCTCGGTAGCCTCGTTCTCGTAGTCGATGAGAGTGAAGGCTGCCTTTACAAGGTGGTCGAACTTGGGGTTCTCATAAGCCTTGCAGATGAAGGACTGACGGGGAGTGTTGATGTCCTCACCGCTGATCTGGAAGAAGCCGTGCTTGTCGCAGAGACCCATGATGAGGTCGAGCTGCTCCATGGTGTTACGTGTAGGCATAAAGGTTACTGCATCAAAGCCAAGCTCCTTGATTACGTCAAAGAGAAGGTCGATGTACTCGTCCTCAAACTTCTGTGCCTTCTTGTCACCGGTAACGGAGTCACCTACGTCACCAAGGTAAGCGTAAGCCGCACATCCGCCGTTCTCGTGAACCATCTTGATAAACTCGGTAACGTCGGGAAGCTCGTCGGTAGCATCTACGTAGAACTTCTCAACCATGTTGCCCTTAAGAGCGCCGAGAATGTCGTACTCATAGAAATCGGGAGTCTCACGGCCGTTAAGAATCTGCTCTCTTACCTTTGCGGAAAGAGCGATACCCATCTTGTTCTCGATGAAGTCAACTGCTTCTTCGGGTGTGGGGTAGGAAGCGGTGATCTTCTTTGCAAGAGCAAAGAGGATGTGACGCTCGGTTACTGTTGCGGTAGCAAGAGGCTTAACGTCGGTTTCAAAGTCAAGAGTGATACCGTAAGCCTTGGTGATCTCGGTGATGTTCTCACACATCTTAGCGTTACGGATATTTCTCTTTTCACGGTAGGGAGCAAAGAATGCGTCTACCTTGTCGATGTTCTGGTGGGGGATACCGTGCATAGCAACGTATGCAACAGACTTCTGATCGGGGTTGTTGATGCGCTTGCCGTTGAGTCTGGTTTTAGACATATCAACACGGCACTCAACACCTACTGTTACAGGCATATTGTACTTCTTGCCTGCCTCGATAAACTCCTTTGCACCGCCAACAGAATCGTGGTCCATGATACCTGCAGTCTTAAGACCGTTCTTGAGAGCAGCCTCAACAGCAGTTGTAGGAGTGTAGGGGGAGAAGGAATATATAGTATGAATATGGTTATTAACGTATGTTGCCATTATTTTGACCTCACATAATTTATTAGTTAGGAGTGAGGAGTTAAGGAAGAAAACTGCTTCGGCAGTTTTCAACCACAATTCCGCATTCCGCATTCCGCATTTGCTTCATCAATGAAGCATTACCTGACCACCGGTAACAGGTATTGCCTGTCCTGTTTCGTATTTCTGCTCAACGCAGTACATAATAGCACGTGCTACGTCAACGGGGAGACAACCACGGTTAAGGGGTACCTTAGACATATAGAACTTACGAACGTCCTCAACGGTCTTTGCACCGGGAACCTTACCTGCGTTGAGGTACTGAACGAACAGACCCTTTTCGGGATCAGACCACAGGGGACCGTCAAGGTAGTTACCGGGACAAACAGCGTTTACCTTGATGTTGTAGGGAGCAAGCTCCATAGCAAAGGATGCTGTAAGACCGATGCCGCCGAACTTAGAGCCGGAGTATGCAAAGTTCTTATTGGAGCCTTCAAGACCGGACTTGGAGTTGTTTTCAACTATATCCATCATATAGTCGGGAGCAACGCTGTGCTGGAGCTTCATTACTCTGGAAGCATACTTAGCACAGAGGAAGTAGCCTGTGTAGTTTACTGCGGTAACGAATTCAAGTGTACCCTTCTGCATTTCCTCAAGGCTTCCTGCCTTTGCGATACCTGCGTTGTTTACAAAGAGGTCAAGACCGCCGTAGTTTACAACAACAGCGTCAACCATTGCCTTAACGCTTTCCTCGTCGGTAACGTTAACTGCAACTGCCATAGCGTTGGGGATCTTGTCTGCGGTAGCCTTAGCACCCTCGTAGTTCATATCTGCGATAGCTACGTAAGCACCGTTAGCAGCAAGTTCCTCTGCGATACCAAGACCAAAGCCCTGTGCACCGCCGGTAACGATAACGACCTTCTTGTCAAGACGCTTTGCACCGCCTGCAGCAAGGCTTACCTTAGCTCTGTAGCTCTCAACCTCCCAGTTGA
>JAZNKU010000053.1:0-4662 GCA_045578685.1 Eubacteriales bacterium | reverse complement strand
ATGGCTACGATCCGACTTCTCCAAAATTATTATATTGTTCTGTTAGATAATCTTTGATCCACGCAATGATCTCGGGCTCACCCAGCGATACATCACCAAGCACCTCACGAAGCTGCAAGGTAGATAGAGTAACCTCTGCCCCGGGCTTACGGTGTATATACTCAAAATCCCTGTCGGGAGCTCCCATAATGAGTGTGGTAACGGTTGCCACCATATCTCCTATGGGAGTGAAGTCGATACTCTTCGTATCAAAGGTCGCCGTAACCGTAGTTCCGACACCGACCTCACTTTTGATATCTATACTGCCGCCCGTCTGCTCCGCTGCCATTTTAAGAAGCGGAACTCCTAAGCCCACCTTACGGGTGGTTCGTGTGGTATAAAAGGGATCAATTACACTTTTGACTACCTCGGGAGTCATACCGCAGCCGTTGTCCCCGATAGTCAGGGTCAACAGACCTTTTTCGTCCTCTATAAGAGAAACCTCTATATTTTTTGCTCCTGCCTTTACCGAGTTTTCGGTAACATCAAGAACATTAAGCGATAACTCCTTCATAGCCTGAAATTACATATACTTTGCAAGTATACCGTCGACATCCTCTTTTACAAGTCTGCCGTAAACCTCGCCGTTAACAGTAAGCACGGGTGCAAGACCGCAAGCACCGATACAACGGGTAGCCTCAAGGGAGTATTTGCCGTCAGGGGATGTGTCACCTGCCTGGAGTCCTCCGAGCTTAAGGGAAATTCTGTCGATAATGTCGCCTGCGCCCTTAACATAGCACGCAGTACCAAGGCAAACTGCAATAGCAACCTCGCCCTTGGGATTGAGGGAGAACTGTGAGTAGAAGGATGCAACGCCGTATACCTCTTCAAGAGATACATCCATTCTTGCAGCAATGATCTTCTGTACCTCTACGGGAAGATAACCGTAGATCTCCTGTGCCTCCTGAAGGACAGGCATCATTGCTCCCTCGGTGTCACGGTACTTCTCAATCACAGCGATAAGCTGCTCTTCCTGAGCCTTAGTACCGCGAAACATGACCGTAGTCAGTTTCTTTTTCATAGTGTTTTACCTCCATAATGGTTTTATATTATTATATATTTTTGTAAATATAATAAACTATTTTGGAATGCAAAATGCAAAATGCAAAATGCAAAATTCAGGTGGATTTTCGTGAAACGAAAATCTTCATTTATTTGAAATAAGTTTGAGCAGATTGTTTCGCACGAGCGAACTCGAATAAGGCTCGTCCTCGATTTCGATGACATTCTTTGCTTCGTTTATATCCCACAGATAGTGGGCATCCGAGGAACAAAGTATCTTTGCGTCCCTTACCGCGTCATATTTCTCGCGGTATTCCTCTATATTTGCAGAGTCGTTGAACTCTACTACCGAAAAGCCGTATTCGGGAGGAATGTCGCCTAAGGTCGCCACCATACCGTTAGAGGTACGGTCGATATGGGCGGGATAGCACACACCGCCGTAGCCGTGCACCAAGGCTATCGCAGTCTCTACATTATAGTCGGTAGCCGATATAAGCAGAGTCTCCTCCTCGCCTAAGACCTTGTCCTCCTCGTCCATATAATACTGATGTCCGAAGATGTCGGGACGGTTCTTTATATTCATTATATGTCCCTTGACCTCCGCGTCAAAGCTCATAGCTGACTCCAGATCCGGAAATAAACAAACCATATGTATATCCTCGGCTGTGGTCAGTTCCATACCTGCTATGGGTATGATACCGTGACGACGGCATGCCTTAAAGAAGGCGGGACAGTTACCTGCAGTATTGTGATCTGTCAGAGCCATGATCTGCAAACCGTTTATCACTCCCATGCCTGCAATGTTCGCAGGCGTCATATCGTCGTCTCCGCAGGGGGACAGACAGGAGTGAATATGAAGATCATAATAATATCTGCTCATTGCAAAGCCGGTAGGCACTCTTATCCGAGCGCAGAAGGTTAATACCCTGTACTCTCGCCTTTTCTATAACATCGGGGGTTATCTCAGCCTTATCTGCTATAACCACGCAGGCTACATCCACAAGGCTTGCTACAGCAACTACATTTACATTGGTCATGATCGTGACCCACATATCGCCGCTCTGTGCCTTGCCCATGACCCAGCTTAAAAGGTCACCGACATAACCGCCTGTTATCTCCCGATCCTCCTCGGCAAGATTGAGTATCTCAAGATCAAGCTTTTCAATCAGGCTCTTTACCGTCATTTTCCTTCTCCTTGTAAAGCTCTCTTATCTTCTCTCGCATAATGAATATGCAATCGTTGGCATCTCCGTTGTTCTTTACTATATCCTCTGCAAAGGCTCTGCAGGTGGGTGCACCGCAGGCTCCGCAGTCGAGATGTGGAAACATCTCGTATATCGCCTGAATATCTGCCATCTTCTTCATAGCCTCACCCATATCAGAGTCAAGCTGCATTACGGGAGAATATTCAAGCTCACCCTCCCACATATGGTCCTCGGGAACATAAGTAGGATCGTCGCTCTTGGGCGCCTTGTTCTGTGATACCGGAAGTCCGCGGCGAAGGGTCTGTAATCTCGCCTTGGCTATGTAGGGGTTTTCTACAGTCAGCGCACCGCCTACGCAGCCGCCGTTGCAGGCGTTGAGCTCTATAAACTCAAGGCTGGAGAAGTTTCCGTTTTCAACCTCATCAAGTACCTTGATGCAGTTTTCTATACCGTCGGCAGACAGATATCTGTCGTTAAAAAGTGCCTTTGCCTCGCCGCCGCTGCTCGCCCAGCTGACACCGATAAGTCCGGTTTCGGCAGAATGCTCGGGATCCGAAATATTCTTCATCGAATTAACCAAAAGGAAGTATATCTCGCTGATAGATAACACTCCGTCAACGGCACTCTTCTCTACACCGATAGGATTACGCACATAGCTTACCTTGGCGGGACAGGGTGAAATGAAGAGAGCGCATATTTCCTCTTCCTTTAGATCCGGATGCTTTGCCATTACCTCTTTTTTTGCTAACTTAGCCGCCAGCTCAATGGGAGGGATCACGGGAAGCAGATTTTCACAGAGATAGGGAAATCTCTTGCTTATAAGTCTTGCAATAACCGGACACGCCGAGCTTATCACAGGCTTTGCGATGTCGGTACGCTTAAGGTAATTGCGGGTATATTCTGAAATGATCTCTGCCGCCTTCGCTACCTCAAAAACATAGTCGAAGCCACATTCGTATAGACCTGAGATAACATAGTCTATATCCTCCAAGTGGTCGAACTGACCGTAGAGTGCCGGTGCGGGCAGAGCTATCTTGAATTTGTAGTTATTATATTTATCCAGCTTATCGTAAAGAGCTTTTTTAGCCTTGTAGGGACAGAGTCTGATACACTCGCCGCAGTCGATACAACGCTCCTCGTCGATAACTGAATGTCCGTTTTGAATTCTGATTGCCTCGGTGGGACAGCGCTTTACACAGTTGGTACAGCCCTTACACTTATCTACAATCAGCGATACGGAATGCTTGAAGCTTGACATTATATCCTCCCCTCTCAGAAGAGAACGGTCATTGTTACGGTCGTTCCGACGCCGACCGTAGATTCTATATTCATGTCGTCAGTATATCTTTTCATATTAGGCAGACCCATTCCCGCACCGAAGCCGAGAGATCTGACATTCTCGGGGGCGGTGGAATAGCCCTCGGTCATAGCAAGCTCTATATCGGCAATACCGGGACCTCTGTCTGCAAGAATAATGGTGATCTTACCCGGCTCCACCAATACATCGGCATCACCGCCGTCTGCGTGGATAACCATATTTATCTCACCCTCGTACATAGCCACCGAAACCCTGCGGATAACATCCGCAGCAATGCCGATCTGACGAAGCATACGCTTTACCTGTACCGATGCCTCTCCCGCTGATGAAAAATTGTCACCGTCTACATCAAAATGAAATCTGATAGGCTCACTCATATTTGCCTCCTTAAGCGTTTTCCGCTTCGCTGCGTAAGCCGCTTGAGTAAAGGATACCGCAAGACACATACATCGTCTTATCGGTAGCAAGCACGGTTATGCCGCTTTCCTTTGCCAGTGCGATAATATCCTCGGTAGGCTTTTTACCGCGCACGAACACGACACATTTCATATCCATCATATTGGCGGTGCGTATTACCTGAAGATTGCAAAGTCCCGTGAGAAGAACAGACTGATCATTGACAAAGGCGAGAACATCACTCATCATATCGCTGCCGAAAGCTGAGCAAAAGTCTTCATCCGCCATCTCTTCTCCGCAAACGATCTCTGCTCCGAGAAGCTCTCTGATCTTACTGATTTTCATAGTAGTACCCCTTATATATAATTAGTCCATCTTGCATACATATTCAATTTATTATACTACATATTAATAAAAAATGCTATAGTTTTTTCAAAAAAATATTCTCGTTTTGCAAAAAATTATTAACATTAACGAAAAAGTCTGCCGTTTCCTATATATTTTCACTTTCCCCTTGCATTTTTTTTGCTATAGGATTATAATAGCTTATATATTGATTTTTTCGAGGTGAAATAAATTGGCAGAAGAAAATTGCACTCATGACTGTTCTACCTGCGGAGCCAACTGTCCTTCCAAAAATAAGGAATCGCTCTTAGCACCTCAGAACAAGCTGAGCAACGTTAAAAAAGTAATCGGTATCGT
>JAZNKU010000052.1:0-5681 GCA_045578685.1 Eubacteriales bacterium | reverse complement strand
AATAGTCATCGGCACAAGGGTACTTCGGTTCCAGTGTGTCAGCTTCCCCCTGTCGGGCTACGTAGTGTTCTGCAACATGATGAGCCAGACCATAGGTATGGCAGGCAAGGCAACCTTTCTTGCTTTGTCAAGACAGTTTTTGTTCTTTGTTCCCGCGATATTTTTGCTTGAAGCTCTGTTCGGTCTTGCGGGACTTGAGGGAGCACAGGCATTAGCCGACCTCTGCTCCTTTGCGGTATCGGTACCCATAGGTCTTGGAATACTTAAAGAAATGAAAAAGAACTGCTGATGATGCAGTTCTTTTTTGAATGCAGAATGCAGAATTATGGAATAAAATAGTGGTAAAATACCACTATTTTATTCATTTAATTTGGAATTCAGAGTGGTTCCTTATTTCTCCAACGCGCTGAAGGGAGTAAGCTCGGCAGTTGAGATATAATACTTAGCAGACTCTTCCTTTGTTATCTCAACCTCGGTGGGACGCTCAGCGCCGTTTATGGTAACACGCTTAAAGGTGTAGCTTTTGCCATCCTCGGTGGGAGTACGCAGTATAAAGCTGTTGTCCGCCATAAGATGGTAGGTAGCCACAAGGCTGTTAGCCAGATGGAAGGCGGTACCGTCCTTTACGGTCAAAATATCGTAAACCATAGCGTTCTCACTAAAGCCGTCAAAGGGAGCGGTTATAAGCTCCTCTACTCCGTCACCGTCAAGGTCAATGAGCATAAAGCCTATCTCGTCCTTGGTCTTTATGGTTTTGGTCTGGTTGTTATACATAAGAAGACGCGTTCCGATAAGGGGATCACTCATAGAGCCCTTACGCACCTCCCACTCAGAGAGGAGCTTGTTCATCTGGAGAAGATAAGCCGAGGGGATCTCGGATGCCAACTGGGAGTTGGGAGTAACCGGCTTTATATCCGAGGGGAGCTTGGGGGTCTTGTCCTTGCAGGCGGGAAGGGTCAGTACCGCTGCCGCAAGAAGGGAAGCGGCGATCATCTGTTTTATTTTCATAACATGCTCCTTTTTATATAGTTTTCTTTCCTGAGCATCTGCCCGAACACTTAAGGCTCATCTTGTTAAAGAAGCCCTCGGTCTGTTCGTTCAATGCGTATATGTTTTCTTCGTATATATAACTGCTTTCGGCGTTTCTCTTTCTTGTCAGTATCACAAGAAATGAGCCGTGGTCGGGACAGCTTGCTAAAAACACCTTGTCGCGGTTACGCATGCGAAGCCTTCTGACTGTGACCAGAGGAAGGTCACAGTAGGGACAGCGCATACTGTCCTTTCTTTCGGAGGAGATCTCCTTTGTAGCGATAAGATGAGACTTAAGACCCTGATATCTTGCACGGGGAGCCTTCTTTTCCTTAGGTTGGGGCTCCGCATATTCGGCAATACCCTTTTCCATATCAAGGGCGGAGCATATACGGGCGGTGTATATTGCATCATTTAAGGCATCGTGGCAGGCAAGGTCAAGGGGCATATTCAGCTTCTCCATAGCCGAGGCAAGCGACCACTGTCTGTTCTCACCGGTTATCTGCTTATTGAATATGAGCTGGAGATTATAGCACTTCGGCAGATCCTTATCATCTATGGAATGAAGCTTCATGTTTGATATGAGCATCGCCATATCATCGGGGCCCCAGGTGATAAAGCAGCAGTCCTCGCCGCACCATTCTTTAAAATCTTCAAGAGCGGCAGGGAAGGGCTTGCCCTTTTTCAGATCTCTTGTGCGGATTCCCGTGAGAGCCCTCACATAGTGGTTCATCTCGGTATAGTACTTCGGCGATACCACGATATTTATATCACAGAGCTTATTGAAGCCGGTGTCGAACTTAACGGCACCTATCTGTATTATCTCCCCGTAGAGCTTTACGGGATCGGTTATAAGCTTATTTCTTGAGGTGGGCTGATTCCACTCAAGATCAAGTACGATGTAATTCATTTTATATAAGTAACAACAATTCCTCTGCTTTATTTATAAGAGCACTTGCACCTGTCTTTGCAAGAACGCGCCAGCTTCGAAAGCCCCAGGTGCATCCGCAGGTAAAGAAGCCTGCGTTACGGGAGGTCTCCATATCAACGTTAGAGTCGCCCACATAGAGTATTTCGTCGGGCTCAAGTCCCAGTATCTCGCGGCATATATAGAGCGCAGAGGTAGGGTCGGGCTTGGTGGGAAACTCGGGCTTGTAGCCCTGGATATGATCAAATACACCATCGCCGAAGAGCTTTTTGGTGAGGTTTACTGTATGCTCGTCACCCTTGTTAGAAAGGACGGCAAGCTTAAGTCCCATATCCTTTAATGTATGTATCAGCTTTTCTATGCCGTTGTAGAGAACGGTATTGTCGAGATAATGCTGAGAATAATATCCGCTGTATATGCCGTGGCATTTTTTGACAAGCTCCTCGTCAGACTGAAGCTCCTCGGGCATGGACTTACGCACGAACTCAAGTGAGCCGCAGTTTATAGCCGCAAGGATGTCGTCAACACTTCTTTCAGGATAACCCATATCCTTGCACATCAGGTTCATTGCGGTACGCAGATCCTCGATGGTATAGGCAAGAGTGCCGTCGAGATCGAAAATTACGCCTTTTATCATTTCGTTTCCTCTTTTAAATATATATTCTTCAAAATTATATCACTATAGCACCCAAATATCAATAGATAACTTGTATTTTTACAATAAATATGCTAAAATGTTCACACACTATTATCACGAGGTATATTATGGACAGAAAAGAGATACAGGCACTGCTTGACCGAGGCGGTGAAATATTCATCCCTTCCGGAGTACATACGGTGGACGCTCCTCTCGTCATAGGGGATAACACCACCCTTACCCTTGCTCCCGACGCCGTTATAAGACTTGCCGACGGTGCAAACTGCGAGATCATCCGCAACGAGGGGCTTGCAAAGAAATATAATAAAAACATTACCGTACAGGGCGGCATCTGGGACGGTAACAATCAGGGACAGACCAGAGATGTCAGAGGCTTTGAGGATATAGGTAAGCCCTTTGATATCAATTTTTATTACGGAATAATGATGCGCTTCACGGGGGTGGAGAGCTTCACCTTCCGCGACCTGACCCTCCGTAACCCCGAGGCGTATCCGGTGCAGATGTCGATGATAAAGAATTTCCATGTGGAAAATATAATTTTCGACTACAATATGCTTCGCACCAATATGGACGGAATACATATCAACGGTCCCGCAGATCACGGCGTAATAAAGCATCTTCGCGGTGCCACCAACGACGATATGGTTGCTCTCAACTGTGACGACTGCTTCGAGACCGAGATAACCAGAGGGCCCATCAACGATGTTTATGTAGAGGATCTTTACTGTGAGGACGGCTATACCGCAGTAAGACTTCTCTCCTGCGGAGATCCTCTCACCAATGTCAGGATCAAGAATATAAAGGGCAGCTACCGTTATAATGCAGTATCCTTTACTCACCACAATGTACACGAGGGCGAGTGTTGGATAGACAATATCGAGATAGACGGCGTCGAGGTCAGAAAGGTTGACGCAGATAACAGCTACGCTCTCTTCTGGTTTGCAGAGGGGACCAACACGGGCAGGGTCACCCTGCGCAATATCCACCGCTGTGAGGACCGCCCCTCAGTAGCAAACACCGTCAAGATTGATCCCAACACCACGGTAGACTCACTTACCATGGAGAGAGTAACCCAGTGCGGACCCCTGCCTGAGATCTTTGCCAACAGCGGAAGGGTAGCAAAATTAATAATAAAAAATTAAGGAAATTTTAACAAATTATTAATTACAAAATATAACAAATTGCACAAATGTTATTAAAATAAGTCGATTATTCAGATTAAATAATAACATTTAATTTAGTTGAAGCAATATGCTATAATAAACTCAGATTACTTTAGTAAAATTTTTTCATGGAGGATGAAAACAATGAACAATTTTAAGCGTATTTTAGCAGTTGTTCTTACACTTGCTTTGCTTATTCCTATGTGCGTTGTTTCCGTATCAGCTGCTACTATCGGCGGATGGACTACATTCGCAGGTAAGTACCTGGGCGGTTACTACGGCTCACTTAAGGACAGAGGCTTCAAGTTTACAGAAACTGCTGACGGCGGTATCTTCGTTGATATCGCAAAGCCCACACAGTACGGTACTACAATCTCACAGAGAGCAGCAAAGCTCCCTGTTACTGCAGTTACCTCTACTGAGAAGGTACAGCTTGACGGTACAACCGTATCCATCGAGCTCGCTGACACCTTCACATTCGGTTCTATCAACTCTGCTTCCATCTCCCTTCTGTGGACGGATAAGCCCGTTTACACAATGGACGAGGCAGCTACCATGGTAAAGGATGAGACCACAGGTACATCTTCTCCCGCATACCTTATCGGTCATGAGACCACTACCGCTACCAACGGTCTTCGCGGTATGGTTCCTCCGGATGCAAAGGGTATCATGGTTACCGTAGCTAACTCCTACGGCGGATACGATGCAGACGGTCAGATGGCTTCCGATGTTAAGATCTACTACTTCGACGGTAAATTCCAGGACGCAGTAGACCATGTTCCCGGCTACCGTTGGTCCTTCTGCGGCAGAAACCACGAGACCACTCCCAACTGGGACTCTTCCGGTATCGTTCAGGCTGCTCAGCGTATTGACGCAGGTAATGGTATTACTTTTAACATAAGAGCAGACGAGACACTCGGCTACATCGTAAGCATCAACGGTACAGATTACTGTCTTGGTAAGGACGTAGCATACTTCCCCTCCAACACAGGTGCTATCACTGACGAAGAATACAAGACTCAGTCCGGTAATTATATCGGTTCTATGACCGAGGCAAAGGCTGACATTGACCTTTCCGGTCTTGCTGATGTTATTGACGGCGGTTACCTCACCATCGGTTCCGCAGGTCAGGCTAATAACACTGATGCAAACGAGTACACCATCACTATGGTAAACGGCGTTCCCGCAGCACAGTGGAACGGCGAGGTTAACACTCATACCGAGTGTACCTTCGGTGAAGAGCCTGTTGAAACAGTTTGGACAGCTTGTACAGAGCCTACATACTACACCTACAAGTGTACAGTATGCGGTAAGGTACAGATCACATCCGAGCCTGCTGCAGGTCACGACTATGTATTTGTTTCCGAGACATTTGCAGACTGTGTAACAGACGGTGTTCTTACCACACAGTGTACAGTATGTGACGACGTAAACGAAAAGATCACACGTAAGCTTGGCCACGACTGGTCTACATACACCATAGAGGTTGAGCCTACCGCTGCCGCTACCGGTCTCAGAGTAAGAGACTGTGCTACCTGCGGTACAGTAGAAGAGCAGGTTCTTCCTATGCTTGGTTCCGATTACACCGAGTACTGGGATGTTTACGGATACAATGAATTCTCTCAGACCACCGAGTGGATCGAGGGTGCTGACGTGCTTTATCCTTCCGTTAAGGAAGACGGTTCTCTCTTCCTTGAGGACTATGCACACTACTATGACAACTGTAACGTTGCTTACAACGTAACAACCGCAATGAGCAAGTTTGCCGCTTCCATCAACGGCTTTACTGCTACCGTTACTCCTCACAACATGAGCAACGGCAAGATCACCGCTGATCAGGAGATCCTTGATCCCGAGACCGGTGAGGTAGTGGGTACAGAGACCGTTACCGTTATCGACGGTA
>JAZNKU010000051.1:0-1864 GCA_045578685.1 Eubacteriales bacterium | reverse complement strand
ACAGGACAAAAATCTTCCTTTTTAAGCCTTAAAACTATTGTATTATTTTTGATTTTATGGTATCATATAATAGATTATAATTTCATTAAGGCAGGTAGATATAATATGTCAAAGTGGTTGTTCGCCGTTATCAGCGGTATTATTCAGGGTCTTGCGGAATTTCTTCCCATCTCCAGCTCGGGACATCTTTCCCTGTTCCAGAACTTCTTCGGTATGGACGAGATACCCATGACCTTCGACATTATGCTTCATCTGGGTACTCTTGCCGCTGTTTTTATCGTATACCATAAGGACATATTTCCCCTCGTGCCTGCGTTCTTCACTATGCTGGGCAAGGTGTTCAAGGGCAAGTTTAAATTAAGCGAGGCAAATATCCATGAGCGTTTTGTGCTTATGGTGCTTATAGCCACAGTTCCCCTCGTGCTGATCGTTCCCTTTACCGATTACATCGACCTCGTGGGCCGCACAAGCTGGGCTATCGGCGTTATACTTATCATCAACGGAGTTATGCTCTTCGTATCCGACAAGCTTGCCAGCGGTAAGGTGAATGCGGAAAACATAAAGCCACGTAACGCTCTTATCACAGGTCTGTTCCAGATGTGTGCTACCCTGCCGGGGCTTTCCCGCTCCGGATCCACCATCACGGGCGGTCTGACACAGGGCTTTAACCGTGAGTATGCGGTAAAGTTCTCTTTTATAATGAGTATCCCCGCTATCCTCGGTGCGGCTATCACCGATATCCCCGATGTTATGGAGGGCGCTATAGCCAAGGCTGACCTTCTCCCCTTTATCGTAGGAACTCTCGTAGCCTTCGTTTCCGGAATTGCAGCAATGAAGCTGCTTATCTACATATCCAAGAAGTCTAACTTCAGAATTTTCTCGATCTACTGTCTTATCGTAGGTGCACTTATAATCGTACTCGATCTCTGTAATATCACATTTGCATAAAGGAATTTAAAATGCCGACAAAAAAGAAAACCTCATCAAAAAAAGTATATAAAAAATCAAGCTCAAAGGCTTCGGCAAAAAAGCCCGCATCCAAGAGTTCAGAGCTTTCATCACTTCATTATATAATGCCTTGGGTACTGGGACTTGTTGCGGTGTTTACCGCAATATGCCTGTATTTCACCGAGTATTCGGGCTTTGTGGGAAAATGGCTCCACGACCTGTGTCTCGGTCTCTTCGGAGGAGCAGGCTATGCAACTCCCTTCATTCTTGGCGTTATAGCATTCTTCTGGAAGACGGATGCCAAAAACTTCTATATCGGCAAGCGTATAGCTTTTGCATCAACGATAATGATATCGGTAGCGGCGTTTATCCACTCCTTTGGTGAGCTTACCTCTACTTTCAATATGGTAGAGCTCTGGAAGGGCGGTGTCAAGCTCCACGGCGGCGGTGCTATCGGCGGATTTGCGGGAAGCTGTCTCAAGGCAGCTATAGGCAAGCCGGGTCTTATCATACTCGCACTGCTTCTCATGGTGGTATTCACCATATTCTTCATAGGCTTCACACCCGCCATGATCGCCTCCTATCTTTCCAACTACATCACAGTAAGAAAGAAGGAAAAAGAGGAATACAAGAAGGAAAAGGACAAGGAAAGAATCATCCACAGAGAAAAGCCCGAAGCTTATCTTCCCGACGACGATGATTTTGTTGAGCCTGTTTCTGAGGTGGATATCCCAATCGATGATACTCCCAAGGTAGATCCCGAAATATTTGAACGCATCAAGAGCGAAATAAATCAGGCAAACGAGCCTTCTGAGCCTAAATTCAAGAAAGACGAAAAGCCCTATACGGGCGAGCAGGTAAATCTCGAGGAGGTATACCTGGATGAGGACGAGCAAGAGCTCATCAAAAAGGCGGC
>JAZNKU010000050.1:0-4002 GCA_045578685.1 Eubacteriales bacterium | reverse complement strand
AAAAGGTGTCTAAACAGGGGTAAAAACGAACAAAAGGTGTCCAAAACCTTGACCCCAATTCTAACCCATGATATAATCTTACATAAGATAACACTGATATTAATGCAAGGAGTAGATATATGGACAAGAATAGCGAAAACTCAAATAATCTTGAAGATTCATGCGGTGACTCTCATTTTAAGCTTGCCGAGGAGTTAATTGCTCAGGGGAGGTTTGACGAGGCGTGTGAAAATCTTTTGCTTTGCCTCCATGCCGATACAATGGTTCGTGATCTGGCGTATCCTGTTATCGTAGAACTGTTGGCGAAGGGACATTGTATTAATATGATATCACACGATACGTTTGAATGGCTTCGCCTTAACTGTTTCATAGAACCCGACAAAAAGAAGGCAATGTATCGCGGTATTGCATTTGGTACAGAAAAGCTTCATAAAATTGCCAACGCTCTTGAATGTTACGTTATGGACTTTGGCGGAGATAAAACCGTTGGAGAAATGTACGACAGATTGGAAGATCTCACGTATGAACAGATGCCCGACGTTGATTATTATGATTACTTCTTTTACGAGATAACTCACGATGCACTTTGTGATGCGGTAGAAAACGGTCTTTCTCTTTCTGATTTAAGTGATAACAGACTGATCAGCGTATATTTTCATACATCATCCGAGAACGTTGTATTTGCGGTTTTAGCGTTTATTTATGAAAATGATAAACGAAATCTTTTGGAAGAACGGGAGATTTTTTCTTCGACAGGAGAGAACAACGAGAGCATAAAAAACGCACTTGCCCGTCTTGTGGAGCATTATGCCGAGAAAAAAGATTATAAAACACTTGCGTGGTTATACAACGACCTTGTAAGCTGTGATAACGCTGAAATGATATTCGATGGTGGTGATGACGAGGTGTATGAGAGAATACACACCCCCATTTATCAGACAGTTCTTGGCTCGGATGATCCCAAAACTGTCGCAACATTTTTTGAGAATTCGGTCTATTATGGGGCAGGATTTGATCTACGAAAGAATTTATGCGATTTTGTAATGGATCATTATCTGGATGAAACCGGCGAAGTTCGAGCAGAGTGGAATCAGGCATCAGAATTGATGGAGTCTGTGTGCACGATGCTTATGGATTACGTATTCTATATTGCCAACGGCGAATATGAATCGGAAACCGTTTACGGTGGTTATGACAAGCGAGCCGTGAAACACATTTTTGAAAAATGCCGCCACATGTTTGACGAGCTTTTTGACGATGAAGAATTTTTCAATAACCGCATAGAAGAACAGGATGGCGGCCTTTGTTTTGTAACCTTTGATGACTGTTATATTGATATTGACGATAAAGAGGTCTTTCTGTCTAAGGTAAAGGAAACACTGCATGAAATTGAAAAAATATATTTTTAAAGCTTCAAGTCTTTATGTCCGCACCTTTTCTTCGTTTCTTGCAGCAGCATAAAACGAACAAAAGTACACCAACATTTTGGACTTTTTAGATCACAAAATAGAGTCGGAGCAGCATTTTCAGCCGCTCCGACTCTAATTTTTATGCGTTTTTCCTTGATTTAGTGCCATTTTACCTCAAAAACGTCCCGAAAGCGAAAAAACGAATTTTCATCCGGTAGACAAAAGTTCGGTTGTTAATTTTGCAATCTTAATGATGCATCGCCTGCGGCGATATGATGTTTTTCGCTTCGCTCAAAATGATGTTGCTCTCGTCGGTCGCAATGATGCGATGTTTGCCCCGAATGTGGCGAAGCCACGCTTCATTAGGCGTAGCCGTCATCACTCGGCGAAGACAACATCAAGGCAAACATCATTCAAAAAACGCACCTTTGTCTTGGTAGACAAAAGTGCGTTTTTTGTTGGTGCGGGTAGCAGGACTTGAACCTGTATGAGGGAACCCTCACTAGAACCTGAATCTAGCGCGTCTGCCAATTCCGCCATACCCGCAAATATTTATACACTGCTTTAACGCCATAGTAGTATAGCACAGTTGCGGGAAAATGTCAAGAATTATTTTCAAAAATCACTAAATGCCGCTTATACGATTGCTTTTTGCTTTACTTTTGCCGTATACCCGGTCACACCGATCACGGTTTCTCCATCTATCTGAAGCGACCTCGGAGAATCAAATTCAACGGTTATTTCCTTACCGCTTAGTACCTCTACATACTTTGTATGTTTAATATGAGCGCCCTTGAATATTGATGGAAATATCATAAGGGTTCTCAGCTTACCCGAGTTGTGAAATACCATACAGGAGAGCTTATTGTCCTTATTAAGTCTGTTCTGATGTGGTGTTGGCATCATTCCGCCGCCGTAAAATCTGCCGTTCATAGTGGGAGCTATCCACACCTTATTGTATTTATGTACTACCCCGTCGACGGTTACGGTAGCTGAGGTGGGCTTATATTTGAACAGCAAGCCCTTGATCGCTATGACAGTATAGTCGATCTTCTTTTCGGGAGTCTGCAAACGCATACGATCCCCCTCTTCACAGCAGTACCCGTCGATACCAAAGCCGATACCGTTGATAAAGTGCTTATCAATTCCTTTTACTGTAACAGTAGGAAGATCACTGAGATATTTATTGATTTCAAAATCAGGCTTGTCTGCCCTGCTCTTTCCTATATCGTGTGCAAAATCATTACCGCTTCCGACAGCGTAGTAAAATATCTTGCAGTTAACGGGAGTATCTCCGATGTCATTGACAAAACGATTAAGCGTACCGTCTCCACCGCATAAAATAAGACTGTCTTCAGCATTAACTGTGTTGATAAAATCGCTATATCTTTCTATTTTAGTCATATCACAAAATACGGCATTTTGATACAGATCCCGAAGCTTGTCAACATCAGATGAAGATTTGCCGTTAGCCGCATATGGATTATATAAAATATAGATCATTAACACTTCTCCTTTTTCTGCATATCTACCACATTTTACGACAGAATTATCAACTGAAGATAAACAGCATATCTTTTTTCGGTTGACTAATTTGATTTTTTATGATAGAATACCCATAATGATATTTCGGAGGACTAAAATGAATAAAAATAGATTGACCGCCGTCATTCTTGCGGCATTACTTTGTTGTTCGACGTTGGCGGGCTGTAAGGACAAGGAACCTGAACAGCAAAATACACCGAGTCTGCCCGAGGGTGCTGTCACCACACCTGTAAGCCCTGATGAGATGCAGGACCTTATTGATCAGGGTATAATAGAGGACCCCTATGCAGAGCCCAAGGAACCGGCTCCCTATACAAAGGGTGTTGTTGAAAACAACGTTTATAAAAACGAAGCATGCAGTCTCATGCTCCGTATACCCGCAGGATGGTCTGTGCAGGATGATTATAACCTGTGTACTCTTATGGGTATTACTTATGATTTTGAAGATAACGATAAGAACACAGAGGCTATTTCCAAGCTTGCGGATATATACGATCTGGCAGCATCCGACGTTACCGGAGACCAGAATATCATGGTGCTTATGCAGGACTTAAATCAGCACGGTTTAGGCGACAAGAGTGCTGCCGAATATCTCGACGTTATGAAGGAACAGCTCACATCCGAAAATACAACCTCAATAAACGCTGACTTTGAGGTGAAAGAGATCACAGAGGTCTCTTATTCGGGTAATACCTATTCAATGATGAAGGTTGTTGCTACACCCGAGGAGGGCACAGAGGTTACCCAGTATTTCTTCTTGAGAGAAGCAAACGAAAGAATGCTCACCGTTATGATGACCTTCCCTTCTGCAGATCCTATCAATCCCGATACGATATTTGCATAAATTAAAAAGCCCTCATTGAGGGCTTTTACTTATACATTAAAAAGGACGGTCAAGCGACCGTCCTTTTGTTGTTTAATTATGCCTCAATCCAGTTTGCAACAAGTGTGCAATCCTCTGCTACAGCATAGTAACCGCCGTTGAGTACGTCACCCTCGGTGAGAGTGAAGTTGTACTTTTCGAGGTACCAGCCGCCGAACTCATAGC
>JAZNKU010000049.1:0-4514 GCA_045578685.1 Eubacteriales bacterium | reverse complement strand
ATTATTAATTATTCATTAATTTCCGGAGGAAATCTTATGAAGGGTTCTATAGGTATGGTTCAGCGTATAACCGGACCGGTTGTTGATATTGCGTTTGAGCCGACGGAAATACCCGATATATTTAACGCGGTGACCATAGATCACGACGGCGAAAGATTTGTGCTTGAGGTATCGCAGCACCTCGGTAACGGTGAGGTCAGATGTATCTCCATGCAGTCTACCGACGGTATGTCCCGCGGACTTACGGCGACGGATACGGGAGCACCTATCACCATCGCCGTAGGCGAAGGCACCTTGGGCAGAATGGTCAATGTTACAGGTGATCCTATCGACAAAAAGGAGCCTATAAAGTCTGAAAAGCATTGGCCTATACACCATCCTGCTCCCAGATTTTCGGATATCGTTGCTTCCGAGGATATTCTCGAGACCGGTATCAAGGTCATAGACCTTATGACCCCCTATGTACGCGGAGGTAAGATAGGTCTGTTTGGCGGTGCGGGTGTAGGCAAGACCGTGCTTATCATGGAGCTTATCCGCAATGTGGCAAACGAGCATGACGGATATTCTGTCTTTGCGGGTGTCGGAGAGCGTTCCCGTGAGGGTAACGACCTCTATAACGAAATGCTGGAGTCGGGAGTTCTTGACAAAACGGCTCTCGTTTTCGGACAGATGAACGAGACCGCAGGTGCGCGTTTGCGTGTCCCCTTGGTCGGACTTACCATGGCAGAATATTTCAGAGAATATTCTCACAAGGACGCACTTTTATTTATAGACAATATATTCAGATTTACCCAGGCGGGCTCCGAGGTTTCCGCGTTGCTTGGCAGAATGCCCTCGGCAGTTGGTTATCAGCCTACTCTTGCAAGTGAAATGGGTAAATTGCAGGAGCGTATAGTTTCCACGGGTAACGGCTCTATCACCTCTGTTCAGGCGGTTTACGTGCCTGCGGACGACCTGACCGACCCTGCACCTGCTACCACCTTCTCTCACCTTGATGCTACCACCGTTCTTTCCAGAAAGATAGTGGAGCTTGGTATCTATCCCGCGGTTGATCCTTTAGAGTCCTCCAGCCGTATGCTTACCCCCGATTTCGTAGGTAGCCGTCATTACAAGGCGGCAAAGGAGGTTCAGCGAATACTGCAGAAGTATAACGAGCTTCAGGATATTATTGCGATCCTCGGTATGGAGGAATTAAGCGACGAGGACAAGATACTCGTCCGCCGTGCGAGAAGGATTCAGCGATTCTTCAGTCAGCCCTTCCATGTTGCAGAGAGCTTTACCGGACACAAGGGTGCTTATGTTCCTCTCGAAAAGACGGTTTCGAGTGTTGAGGATATCCTCGGAGGTCTGTGTGACGATATTCCCGAGCAGTTTTTCCTTATGAGCGGTACCATCGACGATGTTTATCGCAAGTTCAAGGGGTAAGCCATGCTCACACTTAAGATAGTTTCTAAGGACGGCTCCTGTCCCCCTGTAGAATGTGAGTCGGTACACCTGACCGTATGTGACAACACTATGGGAAAGGGCGGCGGAAGCATGGGAATAAGAGCGGGACATATAAAATCGCTTATCTCTCTCGACAGAGGCCCCGTTACCGCCTTAACCGGGGGAAAAGAGATATTTTCCGCTTCTACAGACGGAGGATTTGCCACCGTGGAAAATAACGTTGTAACAGTTGTGACAGAAAAATATACGGTATAAAAAACCTTCCTTCGGGGAGGTTTTTGTGTTATCGGCAGTTATCGATTCAAATTCCGAAAAATCATCTCTTTTTTACAAATGTTTAGAAATAACACTTGATTTTTATAGTATTTGCAGGTAAGATGTAATAAAGATATTATTTTAAGAAAGAGTGACAAATATGGAAAACACAACTAAAAAGGGCGGCTGGAGAGCCAACAAGTGGATCCGTGCGGCTATCCCCGCACTCCTGCTGCACTGCAGTATCGGTACGGTATATTGCTGGTCAATCTTCAGTCAGGACATTGCCGACTACATCGGCTTCTCCAAGGGAGCAACAGAATGGGCGTTCAGCTTTGCTATCTTCTTCCTCGGTATGTCTGCGGCATTTTTGGGAAATATCGTTGAAAAGGATATTCACAAGTCCTCTCTTATCGCAACTATCTGCTTTGCGGTAGGTATGGCAGGTACGGGTGCGTTTATCTGGTACGGCGGTAAGAACCCCGGCAGCGTCGTAGCTCTTATCGGTATCTATTTTTGCTACGGTCTTATCATGGGTATCGGTCTCGGTACGGGATATCTCTCCCCCGTTAAGACTCTTATGCTCTGGTTCAAGGACAAGAAGGGTCTTGCTACCGGCCTTGCGGTTGCGGGCTTTGGTGCGGCAAAGGCTATCGCCAGCCCCATCATGGAGTCTATGCTCAAGGGTCTCGGTGAGGGCGGCATCTACAAGATGTTCCTTATCCTTGCGGCAGTTTATTTTGTAATGATGTTCGTAGGCCACCTGCTTCTCAAGAAGCCCGATGATTGGCACGAGCCTCAGAGTGCAGAGGAGAAGAAGAGTATTCTCTCGGTTATCAAGATGCGTCCCGTTTCCAACTATATCGGAATCTGGCTTATGTTCTACATCAACATCACCTGCGGTCTTATGATAATCTCTCAGGAGAAGGCCATCGTTAAGTGTATCGGTCTTGCAGGTGTTGTAGCCGTAGTTTCCACTATATCCGCTATCTTCAACGCAGGCGGCCGTCTCGGCTTCTCCGCTATGGGCGACAAGATGAAGGACCGTAACACCGTTTACAAGATCATCTTTGCCATGTCTATTCTTCTGACTGCGGTAGTGGTATTTACCGGCGGTATCTCTAACGGTGCGGGAAATATGGTTCTTACAGCTCTCGTGCTTATACTTATCATGGCGGTAAACGCGGGCTACGGCGGAGGATTTTCCAATGTTCCCACACTCCTGTCCGACCATTACGGTATGTCCAACATCAGCGCTATCCACGGTATCACCCTTTCTGCATGGGCGTTTGCGGGTCTTACGGGTAACCAGCTTGCATCCTGGATCGTAAAGAACTTCGGTGAGACAGTCATGGTAGGCGAATATGAGGTAAACCCCACGGGTTATCAGACCGTGCTCTATGTTGCACTGGCCCTCTATGTCGTGGCAATGCTCCTCAGTATTATTCTTGTAAAGCCTGTAAAAAATGAAAAGTAATCAAAAAGGACGGAATAACTTCCGTCCTTTTATGGTAATAATAGAAATTTTTCGGTTAGCTCTCCATCCTATAGAATATATTAATCACATATACCAATATAATCGGATGTGCAAAATACGTACTCTTGACTTTTTAACTTTTTCATTGTAAAATCGATATGAATAATATGATAGGGGGAAGAAAATTGAATACAATGTCCAAGATTATTTCCTTCATTCTTGTGGTGGTATTGATTGTTTGCGGTGTACCTTTGAATATATCGGCAGATACTACATATACCGTAACTCTTCATTGCGGTCCCGAGGGACAGGGCGAAAGTTATACTCTCACTAAAGTTAAGGGAGAGGTTCTTTCTCTTGCACATACAAGGGCGCAGATAAAGTCAAAATACGGGCTTGAGCCTACAGGGGGAGACTCTGACCAGCGTGTGTTCATCATGTGGTCTGATTCATATGACAAAACCACCGGCAGAGGTACGGGTGAGGAATATTATAATAGTTATGATGCGGATGCAGACATCAACCTCTATGCTATCTGGGGATATGAAATAGTATACAATGCCGATGGCGGAATTTTCCCTGATGGTAGTACAAAGCATGAGGACTATGTTTGCGACTTCAACAATACAGACTATAACGACCCCAAGACTGTGTACGGTCTCCACGGCTTTCCCGAGGGTGATGACGCACCCGTAAAAGAAGGGTGCCGCCGTGTTACTATGTCCTCGGGGGATGACTTTTTTGCGTTGCTAAAAACCACTCTGTATATGTATACCACAGAGACAGCAAAGCAGAATCTGACTATTCCTCCCACGGGCGGAGCTTTAGAGTGGCGAACCTTCAAGACTACAACCTCCACAAGAGGTAATCCCGCACTTGAATTTTATGCGGTGTGGGAGCCATCTGTAACATATCATCCTAATGGAGCCATAGGCGAAGAACATGTGGAATACCTTGAGTGGAACTGGAACAGACTTTGGAGGTACGAGTCTTACGCCATTGCCGAGAATCCCTTTACTCACGGCATGGACGGAAGGTTCAAGGGCTGGAATACCAAGCCTGACGGAAGCGGAAAAAGCTATGAGCCCGGTAAAAGGTTTACTTATTTTGCAAACAATTCCGATCCGCTGACTTTGTATGCACAGTGGGATGTTTCTCATGAGCACAGCTATGATTCGGTATTGACCGAAGCGACCTGCGGTAAGGACGGAGCAGTGGTGTATACCTGTCCATGCGGTGACACCTATACAGAGATCATACCTGCAACCGGCAGACATGATCATACCATTACTGTAACAGAGCCTACCTGTTCGGATGAGGGTTATATACTTTACAC
>JAZNKU010000048.1:0-6201 GCA_045578685.1 Eubacteriales bacterium | reverse complement strand
GATGTGTTCTACATCGGCGGTACAAAGGTGGGTCTGCTCTTTGGTGAAGCTCTTGTAATAAAGAACTCCGCACTCAAGGAGGATTTCCGCTGTGTTATCAAGCAGAAGGGCGGAATGCTGGCTAAGGGCAGACTCCTTGGAGTTCAGTTCTACGAGATGTTCCGTGACGGTCTGTATTTCGAGATATCAAAGCACGCAATGGCAATGGCGGAAAAGATGAAGAAGGAAATTGCCGCTCTCGGCTATGAGTTCGACGGCGATTCTCCCACCAACCAGCAGTTCGTCAAGCTGACACAGACTCAGGTAGACAAGCTCTCCGAGGAATTCAGCTTTGAGAATATGGGACTTTTACCCGACGGCAGAGTGCTGGTGCGTTTCTGCACCTCCTGGGCAACCAAGGAAGAAAACGTGGATAAATTAATTAAAAAATTAAAGGAAATCAGAGAGGCGTAAGTCTCTCTGATTTTTTTGTATTTTTATTGACATCATGTAATAGATATGTTATAATTATTCAGTTATTAGTAATATTGGGATATGGTGTAACGGCAACACACAAGACTTTGACTCTTGCTTTGTAGGTTCGAGTCCTGCTATCCCAGCCAACAGAAAAAGCATCCGTAAGGGTGCTTTTTCTGATATTAGATATTAGATATTAGTTATTAGTTATTAGTTATCAGTTATGAGTTCGGCTTTGCCGAACATTATGAGAAAGCCTGAGGCTTTCGTTATGATATGGCTTCGCCATAACTGATAATAAAAAACTACACCTCACGAGGTGTAGTTTTTTATTATCACAGCAGCCTGTGCTCTTGTTGCGTTGTTACGGGGCAGGAGTTTTGAGTCGCTGCCTGTTATTACCTTATTATATACCGCCCACGCCATCGATTCTCTTGCCCATGACGATATGCTTTCGTTATCCGTATAATCAAGAAGAAGTATATCGCCGAAGCTGCCAACATTCCCCTTGAACTTTTCGTAGTTATAGAGCATCACACAAAGCTGTTCACGGGTGATATGGGCATTGGGCGAGAACTTGTCTGCCGAGGTGCCGGTAACTATCTTATTGTTATAAGCCCATACGAGATACTTGTAGTAATAATGGCTTGGTGCGGTGTCGGTAAAGGGGAGCCTTCCCTCTGCACTCTCTACACCGTGGAGCCTTCCTAAAAGAGTCACGAACTGACCTCTGGTAAGTGTGGCGTTTGGTGCAAAGCGGATGGCATCCACACCTGTCATAATGTTGCTCTTATAGCAATACTCTATAGCACCGTAATACCACGCCGTAGCCGAAATGTCGTTAAACGGATTTATCCATAGACCCTCGTTATAGGTGAACTCTGCCTTAACGGTGTGAGCTTTCATATCAAGGGTAAGTATCTGCTCACTTGTATCACCGAGAAGCGCTGCGGGCTTACCGTCCACCAGTATATGGCTTATAGAGTTGCCCTCATCTGCTATAATACGAAGGGTAAGGGTGCTGCCTGATACATATCTCTGAGCTCTGCCGCCCTTGCCTATATTAAGGGTAAGGTTGGGGGTTGCCTTTGCCCATACCGCATATAGTGTTACCGAAGCGTTACGGTCGTATATATCCCCTGCAAACACCTCTGCCCACTTGGCATTAGCTGCATATGCCCAGCCCTCAAAGCTATAGCCATCACGCTTGGGTATCTTGTCGGTGATCCTTATCTCACCGCCCTCGGTGAGCTTGTCGGCTGCGGGCTCGCCTGTACCGCCGTTGGGGTTATATGTGATATAGAAAACGCTCTTTGCCTTTTCCCATACTGCATAAAGGGTAATATCCTTGTTACCGGTATATCTGTCGGTATACTCTACCGAGCCGCCGGCCTTGGAGCTCCAGCCTATATGTCTGTATCCCTCTCTTACGGGAACAATGTTAAGTGCAATGGGATTATTATGTTCCTTTTTTAGCTCGGCGGTGGCAAGGGTGCCGCCGTTGGCATCAAGCCTGACCTTATAGGTCTTAAGTTCCCATACTGCATAAAGTATTATTGGTTTGTCGTCCTTGTACATATCCCCTGCCTTGTATACTGCCTCACCGTTCTTCTCGGTGCTCCAGCCTACAAAGCTATATCCCTCACGGGTGGGTTTAGTACTTGTCAGCACAAGGTCGACCGCAGGGTACTTGATCTGTGCGGAAATACTGCTGCCGCCGTTGGTATCATACTTTACCGTAACACCCTTGGTACAGTAGTCAAGGGACAGCCATCCCTCTTTGCCGTTGTATACGGTCTTGCCCCATTTTTGATTCTGGATCTCGGTCACCTCTACCTCTGTGCCGTAAGGGATCTTGTCAAGCACGCTTGATGTGGTGTTGGGCTCGGAACGAAAGTTGAGTACGCTTGCGGTGGTTATGTAGCTGCCGGGCTCGGGTACTGCATGAGAGTTCTCATAGTCGGGAACACCGTAGCCCAGTATGTAATCATTGTCATTCATAAGATAGGATACGGTCTGTACCTTCTTTGAACTGTTGCCCTCGAGAACATGTACCTTAGTCTCATCTACCTTGTATACTATACCCACATGATTTGAGTCAAAGCCACCTCCGCCCAGCTTTAAGCCGAAGTAGATTATATCCCCTCGCTTTGGGGTATAGCTGCCGCCGTAATAGGGACTGTAAAAGAATCTGCCCCTCTGCAAAAACCACTGCATACCTACATCACAGCTTGCATGCTTGGGAATAACGGTAGTAGGGACGGTCGCCTCGTTAGCACACCAGGATACGAACATAGCACACCAAGGATTATAGTTTAACCCATACCACTCTCCGTATTTTGTACAGTCGTTGCTACCCTGCACCGTACCCTCAAGGCTGCCCTCCATATATCCGAGCTGTGTCTCGGCAACAGAAATAATATCCTCAAGGGAGTTGCCTGTATTTATATGGGTGTTTTCAAATGCTGCAAATATATTCAACGGCAGCATCGTCAAAATAAGTAATACAATTATAAATCTTTTCATGTTAAGGTTTGTCAATTACCATCTGCATATAGTCAAGCTCTTCAAACCCGTAGCTTCGGTAAAGAACTATCGCCTTTTCGTTTGAGCGTGTTGCCTCAAGGCGAATACGGCGGGTTTCACCCTCGACAAGCGAAACACAGAAGTCAAGGAACTTATGTCCTATGCCCTGTCCACGGTAAGGTGCATCCACAAATATCTCCTCGATAAATATAGACCTGCCGCCCACCTCGGGAGCAAAGGAATAGGAAAGCTCGGCATAACCTACGGTTTTTCCTTCCTTTTCAAATATATAGCCGCAAAGAAAGGGACTGTCACTGAGCATCTCGTCAAGAGTACGCTTTATGACCGCGGGGTCTACCTCGTGAAGCACGCCGGGACCGGAATAAAATTCCTTAGCCATACGCATAAACTCTTCACCGTCTTTTTCTTCAAGCTTCCTTATCTCTATCATATTTCTTTCCTTTCAAAATCTTATATACCTCAAACATACCAAGCATACAGAGAGGGGGCAGTGCCGATACCACCCACTGAACCGGCGTAAGCATACAGCAGTCAAATGCACCCGTAAAAGCACAAAGCATAATAAATCCAAAGGTGATCAGAACGGCAAGTATACCTCTCAAATTTGAAATAAAGCCTTTCCTGAATACCGAACGGTCTGTTACAGACTCGAAGGCTGTCACAAGACCTGTAAGCAAAAACGAGAAGAACACCATGGTAGACATTTCGGTATTCGATACGCTCTTACCTGCAAGACGAAGCGCCGCGGGAAAGCTCAACGAGCATACTCCCCAGAAAATACCGAAAAGTATATGTTTTAACGAGCTGTCCTGCTTCTGACGCTTGGCAATAATGCCCTTGTGGGATTTAAAGGCGAAAACCATTACCACGCCCAGGTCAAACACAAGACCCAGAACAAGTATCTGCACGGGAGTGAAAATATCCTCCCCGCAGAAGGGTATGTAGTCTATGGGTATCATAGCCGAATATAAAAATACGAACAATCTTGCACACTGGGATATAAGAAGATATCTGACCACTCTGTAAAGAGAGCTGAGAGCTCTTCTGGAACGGGCTATCGCCGAGGTTATGGCATTAAAGCCACCCTCACTGCCCTCTGCGGGAGATACGATGACATCACACGCCTGCTTAAGAGCCTCGCTTCCGCTACCCTTCTCCTCCTGTGAGGTGATATGGACCGGAGCCTCTCCGCCTACGGCAAGTACGGAGTGTCCAACGGCAAGAGTAATGCCTGAAGAGAATCCCACATCGGCCTCCCGGATAAGTATTATATCCTCAAAGTTACAGCCAAAGCAGCCAACGGTCTCGCCGCTTTCACGAAGATGCTTAATAAGTAATCTCTTCTGCGAAATGTCAAGCCCCTCGTACAGAGTATACTCGGATATATTGGTGCGGAAAAGATCGTCGCTCATGCCGCGAAGCTGCTGAGATGTCATTATCTCGTCATCCGAGCTGACGATACCAAGTGCCCCTGCATAGGAGCGTACCGTGCTGTCATCAGCCGTCATAATGACCTTAACGCCTGCATCAAGCATACGCTTGACATTCTCTGCAGCACCTGTCAGCTGTGGCCGGTTAATACATAAAAATCCTTCGAAAACAAATCCCGAATTTGCCTGAATATCACAGGTATCCTTGGTTGCTATACAGAGCGCGTAATATCCCCGCGTCTCCATATCCTTTATTACGGGAGCGATACGCCTCTTTTCATTCTTTATATCCTTGATACCCTCGCTTGAACGGTAACGGGTACAAAGAGGCATTACGCTTTCGGGATCTCCTCGCAGCACCAGCTGCTTCTTGCCGTTGATAGCCGTCATGCTTTTGACGGTACCGTTCTCGGTATTACGGTAGGAAAATATATGGGATGCCATATAGGCAGGACCGTCAAAAACACCGCTCTGACGGGCAAGGTTATATATTGCTCTGTCCTCGGCGCAGGCATCTCTTTCCTTGAAGCGGTTATAGGTCTTTTCGTAGTCGTTTTCGGTGTAAGTGGTAGAATCAAGGGCTGCCGATATCAGCTCGCGGCAGCTTCGGTCAAGATTTCTCTCGTCAGGTGAGTAGAGCACCGAATCACAGTACAGCTTATGTACCTTTACTCTGCCTGCGGTAAAGGCTCCGTCCATGGGGACGATAAGCGTCGATATATCGCATATTTTGTCGATATCGCTTATGTTCTTTACCACGGCACCCGAGAGTGTCTTGTCCTTTTTGCGAGGGAGAGTATACATAGAGCAGCCGATAATAATATATCCGAACACCAGATAATATTCGCACATACCTGCCGTGGCTACAGCCAGTCCCGTGATAAATATATTGAATATACTTCTGCTCTCAAATCCGACCACAAAGTCGAACAGCGTAAGTATAAAGACCATGACTAACATTATAAGGCTCCATACCGAGCAATGCTTTTTGAGAGAAAGAAGTATTCCCGGAGCCTGTGCCTTCTCTTCGGCTTTTTCGGTCCTTCCGAGAAGATATGCCAGAGTATCTCTGCCGGTTTCGCATACTACCGCTCTTGCCTGCCCCTCTGCGATCACAGAGGTTGCAAAGACCATATCCGCCTGCTTTTCGGGCGAAAGATTGTTAGCGAAGATTATCTTAGAATCCTTACGCTTTTTATCCACCTCGCCCGTAAGACCTACCTCCAGAACACGAAGACCTGAGCTTTCGGTAAGTCGGGCGTCTGCCGGGACTATATCACCCTTGTTAAGTAATATAATATCCCCTCGGCAGAGCCTGTCCTGTCTTATCAGATATTGCTTGCCGCCTCTTATTACCGTGGCGGTGGGTATACTCTGCCGGTGGGCATCGGCTATAAGAGTACGGGACTTGACATATGCCGCAAGGACCAGCACGGAGTTGAGCAGGATGAGAAGTATCACCATAGGTGCTCCTACCCTCTCGTTGAATATCCAGGCAAGAACTGCCGCACACAAAAGCATGTATGCACACGGATCACGCAGTACATCCCATACAAGAGCTGATGCACGGGGACGCTCTACTCTGTAAATTGTATTTTTACCCTCACGGCGAAGCCTTGCCCCTGCCTGCCGGTGGGTAAGTCCCAAGGTCAGGTCTGTGGACAGCCTCGCCTCTATCTGCTCGGGGGTAAGATTATACCATTTTTCAGCCATTTTATCTGCAAATCACATCAAGTTCTTCGGGATCCTCTAACTTATCAATAATTAC
>JAZNKU010000047.1:0-4298 GCA_045578685.1 Eubacteriales bacterium | reverse complement strand
TACAGAGAAAAGCCCTTGACCGTCGTCTTAACGTCTATATGTACGGCAATCTGCCTCACAGCGGTCTGTATAACTATCCTCTTAAGACTCGTGCAGACAAGAGTATAATACCTTATCAGATAACTGAAACTCCAATATACGATCAATGTAACAGGATATTTAACGGTATATGGTGGGTCGAGGATAATTGGCATATTGCAAGAGTGGATGAAAGCGGACTTCCCGTGCTTCAAGCCTTTTACGAAGAGGTTATGCAAACCGAGCTGATCGAATATATGACCCTGTATTTTGAAACGGTACACGGCGATGCTGATATGAAGCCTTATGATATGATCGTAAAAGCAGGGGAGATGTGCCGTGCCCTTGAACAAGCGCCAAACGAAGGTCACTACGAGTTTCCTCCTGTGAGATTAAAGATAGTAAAATGAATATCGTTTTTTAAAATATTGAGGTTTAATATGAAGAATATAACCGTTTATATTCCCGGTACCGACAGCGAAAGCGAATTTATACATAAGGCAACAGGTTTTGTTGAGCCTGTTGTGATAAAAGACAAGAAAAAATATTATGCTCTCAACGTAAGGGATCACAAAAGTTATATTAAGAATATCAAAGAATTGGTTGCAAGAAGAGGGTATTGTGCTGTAAATAGGTCGGTTCTTGCTGATTCCTGTGCAATTACCGATATCGTAAAGGCTGTTCGAAATGCATATGAATATAACCGAAAATATATACAGGATAATTTCACGGTCAATGTTATTGATGCCGAGAAAAAAGGAACTCTCGGTCAAAGTAACAAAGCTCTTATAAAATATAAAAAAAGACTGTTTCACCTCATTGTTGTAAAATACTCTGATCTTTCAAAGATGCCCGGCGGTACCCCCATTCATTGCAATCCCCACGACGATGTGGGAGTAATTGAACATCTAAAGTCTGTTTTAAGCGATAACGGATATTTTGAGAACTTTGAACCTTATTACAGTTGGGGTATTACCGAGCTTATAGAATATGGAGAGATCATATGAAAATACAAGGACATATTAAATCAGATATCGGGTTTTACATAGGAGATCCTGTTTATTCATTCAGTGAGGAGAACTATGATGACCTTCGGGGAGGCGTAGGCTTTGCAGACTGTGTGCACGATGCCGTAGACCTCAAGTGGGCGGTAGCATCTATAGGTGACGGTGACGGCAGATATTATGATAATGAGGGCAGAGAATACCCGGTAGATTCGGGAACTATAGCTCTTATTCCTGTGGAATTTGTTTCTCAAAGTGACGGAGGATATATATTTAATTATCCGGGCAAAGCTGAATTTTTGTGGGAGGACGGTGTTTTCACTATAACTCTTCCAACGGGTAAAAAATAGAAATCAAAAATAATTAAAAGGAGATACATATGACGGTAAGAAGTGCAATATACGGAGCCGGCTCGCTTGGCACCGTGCTGGGAGCATTTATAACACAAAACGGTGGTCAGATCGACCTTATTAACAGAAACAAGGCACACATTAAGGCTCTGCGCGAAAACGGAGCACGCATTGTAGGTACGGTTGATATGACGGTACCCGTGACGGTGTATACACCTGACGAGATGGCAGGGAAGTATGATATAATCCTGCTGATGACAAAGCAGCTTCATAATAAAGAGGTTGTAACAATGTTAAAGGACTATCTGTCTGACGAGGGTGTAATAGTTACCTTACAGAACGGTATTCCTGAGCCCGGTATCGCTGAGATAGTAGGCAATCGCCGTACTATGGGTTGTACCGTTGAGTGGGGAGCTACACTTACCCTTCCCGGAGTCTGTGAACTGACAAGCTCTCCCGATTCGCTTTCCTTCCATATGGGCAAGATGGAGGGAATAACCGAAAAACAGTTTGATATGGTGGCAGAGCTGCTTTCTCTTATGTGTCCAGTGGAGGTGGAGAGCAATCTTTTAGGAGCCCGCTGGTCGAAGCTTCTTATCAATGCGACCTTCTCGGGGCTGGGTACCGTTGTGGGCGGAGTATTCGGAGACGTGTCAGAAAATAAGGCGGCACGCAAGGTCGCTATACGCTGTATGAAGGAATGTATCGACGTAGGTCATGCAGCGGGGGTGGAATTCGCTCCCGTACAGGGAAAGAATATAACCAAGCTGTTCTATTATAACAATCCGCTTAAACGTGCATTTGCCACTATGCTTATACCTATAGCTATGAAAAAACACAGAGATATCGAACCCTCGATGTTGCAGGACTTAAAGCACGGTAAGCCCTGTGAGATAGACGCCATAAACGGTGTTGTTTGTGATTTTGGCAGAAAACACGGTGTTGCAACACCGATAAACGACCGCATTGTTGAAATTATCAAGAAGATCGAATCGGGTGAATTGACAGCAACCCCCGAAAATATCAAGTTGTTTGGAGATTTATTGTAATGTTTGGAATCAAGAAAAAATTAGGCTTCGGTATGATGCGCCTGCCTACAGTTAACGACGAAATGGATCTTGAAAAGATCTGTGAAATGGTGGATCATTTTCAAAAAGAAGGCTTTAACTATTACGATACGGCTCACCTCTACCACGGAGGTAAGAGTGAGATCGCAGTAAGGGAGTGTGTTGCAAAGCGTTATCCCCGAGAGGAGTTCGTGCTTTGTGACAAGCTATCGGTAAACTATTTTGAAAAGCAGGAGGACATCCGTCCCCTCTTTGAAAAGCAGCTTGAGGCATGCGGTGTGGATTATTTTGATGTATATCTTATGCACTCTCAGACAAAGGGTATATACGAAAAGTTCCGCCGTTGTAACGCTTACGAGGAAGCTCTTAAACTTAAGGAGGAAGGAAAATTCAAGCACTTTGGTATATCCTTCCACGATACGCCCGAGCTGTTGGAGGAGATTCTTGCCACCTACCCTCAGATAGAGGTCGTACAGATACAGTTTAACTATCTTGACTACGAGGACACCGCCGTACAGAGTAAGCGTTGCTATGAGGTGTGCCGTAAGTTCGGTAAGCCCGTGTTCGTGATGGAGCCGGTACGCGGAGGCAGTCTTGCCAAATTACCTGAGAAAGCACAGGGCCTTTTGACCGAAGGCAGCCCTGCAAGCTATGCGATTCGTTTTGCCGCCGGATTTGAAGGTGTTGTGGCTGTTCTCTCGGGTATGGGTACTATCGATATGGTCAAGGACAATACTTCTTATATGAAGGATTTTAAGCCTCTTACCGAGGATGAGCACAACAAGATCAAATTGGTAAGAGACATTATGAAGAACGGTGATGTAATCCCCTGTACCGAGTGCCGTTACTGTGTAGATACTTGCCCCATGAATATTTCTATCCCCGACCTGTTTGCTTGCTATAATACCAAGCAGCTTATAGACGACTGGAATCCCGGTTACTACTACAAGAATGTGCATACCGTAAATAACGGCAAGGCATCCGACTGTATCAAGTGCGGAGCTTGTGAATCCTTGTGTCCCCAGCACTTAAAAATCCCCGAATTGCTTGAAACTGTTGCAAAAACATTTGAAAAGTGATTGACACAAGCGTATAATTGTGTTAAAATATATTCATAAATATTTTGATTTTCGGAGGCTACTGAAATGAAGCATATCAAGACTTTAGAAACTAAGAATCTTTGCACCAACAAGGGCGGTTGCGGTGAGTGCCAGACCTCTTGCCAGTCCGCTTGTAAGACCAGCTGCGGTATCGCAAACCAGGAGTGCGAGAACAAGGAAAACAAGTAAGCATCAACTGCTTTTAGTGTGAGCGTGTTTGATACGCCCACTGGTTTTTCAATATGTTATAAAGCGAGTAGCCGCCGTTATGGCGGCTACTTTTATGAGGTATAATATGTTACATTGTTATAAATTAGGCGGACTCAATATCGTCCTTGACATTCATTCCGGCTCTGTTCATGTGGTGGACGAGGTGGCGTATGATATGATACAGCTCTACGAGACGGGGGACAGAGAGAGCGTTACCGCCGAAATACTTGAAAAATATAAGGATCATGCCGATGTTACCCCCGAGGAGGTAACCGAGTGCCTTGACCAGATAGACGAGCTTAAGAATATGGGTAAGCTCTATACTCCCGATAATTTTGAGCCTATGGCAGGTGAGCTTAAAGCGCGAACATCCGGAGTTGTCAAAGCTCTGTGTATACATATAGCACATACCTGTAATCTCAACTGCTCCTATTGCTTTGCAAGCCAGGGTAAATATCACGGTGAGAGAGCTATGATGAGCTATGAGGTTGGTAAGCAAGCGTTTGATTTTCTTATAGCAAATTCAGGAACCCGCCGTAACCTTGAGGT
>JAZNKU010000046.1:0-2679 GCA_045578685.1 Eubacteriales bacterium | reverse complement strand
GTACCACGCAATATCCTTACCGAATATCGAAAATGCAACCTCATTGATATTAAAATCAAGTCCTATATTGGGAAATGAAATATGATTCATAGTTATTCCTCAATGGGATATACCGTAGACAGAGTGTAATACTCGTCGCGGAACATAGATTCAAAGAGCTCGTTGGTATAGTCATAATCAAGATTTCCCATAATGTCGGTAAAATCAAGAATATCACCGTCATCAAATGCATATCCGAGGAAGTTGTTAGCTATCTCCTCCGTTGAATCGAAGCTCTTAACAAGACCTGCATACATTACGCGCTTGCATCTGACAAATTCTTCCTTGTCAAGACCTATATCCTTGGTCTTCTCAACGAGGTCAAGGAATCTCTTATATACCGCATGGGGATCGGGAGCTTCACCGGAGAGAGTTATAAAGGAATACGACTTGTTATGCTCCGCCCAAAGATCAAGCGAACCAGAAACAACACCCTCGTCATACATTGTGTTAAAGAAGGAGCTTGACTTTCCGAACAGCATATCGGATATAACTGAAATCGCTGCATTCTTCTTCATACGTTCTACGGGATCTGCACTTATATCAACATCCTTGACGCCTATAGCAAACATAGGCATGGATACCTGCATATTACAGGTACAGTATTTCTCGTTGACCTCAGCCCTTTCCGGCTTTGCTTCACTTATAACGTCAAAGGGCTCAGCCTCCTTGAGGTTGCGGTCTGCACACTCAAGCACCTTATCAATATCTACATTGCCACAGACGCAAAGCGCCATATTGTTGAGATTATAGAATGTGTTATAACAGCTGTAAAGAAGCTCCGGGGTTATCTGAGCTATTGATTCAACTGTACCTGCAATATCGATACGGATATTGTGATCGGAATACATAGATTTGAGAAGATTAAAGGATAATGCTCGTCCGGGATTATCCTCACACATTCTGATCTCCTGTGCTATTATTCCCTGCTCCTTATCAACATTTTCCTTTGTAAAATAGGGGTGTGTAACGTAATCAAGAAGTATATCAAGTGACTCGTATACTCTCTCGGTAGCAGAAAAAAGGTACGCAGTTATACCAAAGGAGGTATATGCATTTGCCTGTGCGCCTGTCTTTGCAAATCTCGCAAAGGTATCAACGCCGTCCTCATTTTCGAACATTTTATGTTCAAGAAAATGAGCAATGCCGGCAGGAACCTCAATAAAATCCGGATCCGATAGCTTCTTGAATCTTGAATCAACAGAGCCGTATTTTGTTCCGAAGAGTGCATATGTGCTTGCCATCTTCTTCGGGAAAACATATATATCAAGACCGCTCTTATGCTTAACGTAATAATACTTCTCGCGAAGAAGAGCGCTTGATTTTTCTATAACATTATTCATTGGCATTACCCTCGGGCTTCATAAAATACACGGTATCAAGAGTGATACCCTTTGCCATTTCGGCAACATCTTCCTTCGTACAGGACTTTATCTGCTCGGAAGTCTCAGCAGGCGTGGTGGTAAGTCCGGAAAGCATCCTGCCGAGATACCAGCTCTCGATACTTTCGGGATTATCATCTATCTCTCTGTATGCGTTAAGCACGGAGCATACGGCAGATTCAAACTCTTCGTCCGTTATCTTGCACTCGCAGATATCATTAAGCTGACAAAGGATCTCATTCTGTGCCTTTTCCTTATTTGTCTCCTCAACACCGGCAGTTACTATCATAACACCCTTCTGAGGCTCGGGAATAGACTTACAGTAATAGCAGAGACTGAGCTTTTCTCTTACGTTCATAAACAGCTTACTTGTGGGAGATCCGCCGTATACTTCATTAAAAAGGACAAACTTGAAGTAATCACCGTCGGACAGCACCTTGCCTGTTCTGAAGCCGATGGAAAGCTTAGCCTGATTTACATTCTGACCCTCTGTTATCTCTTTTACATTATCAGCTTTTCTGACAACGGAGGTTTCAAGAGCGCAGGGGGTTCTGGGGCTAAAGCACAGAGCACTCTTTATCTTGGCTTCGATCTCGTCGCTGTACTCACCCACAAAAAATATCTCTATACGAGAGGTCTCGATTATATTCTTGTAATGCTCAAAGAGCTTCGCATTATCAATCGACTCAATACATTCAATATCGCCCATAGCCGATATACCGTAGGTCTCGTCCTTACACATCTCCTGATTTGCACGGGTTATGGCGTAGGATGTCTTATTATTGATCTGTGCGGCGATACGGTCACATAGATTCTTCTTTTCGGTATCGAGATATTTCTCGCAAAAAAGACCGTTTTCTGTATAGGGCTTGAATATCACCTCGTGGAGTATATCGAGCGTACCGCCGAATATATCACAATCATCGGTTGCATAGCTGTTTGAAAGTATCCCGCAGTTGAAGCCGATAAACTGCACCTCACCCTTTTTAAAGCAACGGGTATTGATAGTGCTTGCGTAGAGATTATCAAGTGCAGCACTCATTTTTTCCATAGTAGGATAGCTTACGGTGCCTCTTGTAAGTATAAGAGGCAGAAGAGCATTCATGGATGCACTTTCGCGACTTAGAGGTTGAGCAAAGGAAATTGACAGATAGTTATTTTTGAATTTCGGAGTGTCGCAGACATTCAGAAAAACGCCCTTGACAAGCTCTGTTCTTTTAATCGACATAAACATTTCACCTGTAAATATATAATTATA
>JAZNKU010000045.1:0-4144 GCA_045578685.1 Eubacteriales bacterium | reverse complement strand
AGCTATAGCTGTTTTTATCGACTTATTGAGCTTATCTCTCAGCTGTGCGGCAGCCGCGTTTGTAAAGGTAACTACAAGCATCTCAAGGATGCCGGTTTTGCAACTGCTATCCGTAACACGGTCGATGATTCGCTTAACCAGCACTGCGGTCTTGCCCGAGCCTGCAGACGCAGAAACGAGAAGATCACAGTTATATGCATCGATCGCCATACGCTGTGACGGTGTCCATTTTATATTATCACTCATTCTCGTCACCTCCGTCCTTCATATGTCTGCATACAACTCTCATACGGCAGTATTCACAGGGATTCTTTGAATCCTTCATAGGAACAGCATCAGCCTTTCCGGATTTAAGTCCGGTTGCGATACGCACGAGAGTATCCGTAATGGTATTTTTAATATCATTGAGGGAATCAAGGGTAAATACAGAATCCTCCTTGTTCTCCTTCAATGAGGAGGTTACACCCTTGGGCAACGGGATATCACCTTCTGCCTTTGACATAGCTTTTATAATCTCGCCGTCGTCGAGGACCATGCCCTGTCTTTCAATGTTGGCAATGACCCTGGATTCAACCTCATTAGGGTCAACGATCTCACCGTAGGCATCCTTTGGCAGCCTTGCAATATAATAAAGTACTCCGGCAGGTATCACCTCTCCCTTACAGTCAGCCATACGGCAGAACTGCTCCTTGTTTTCCATAACAGAAAACATATATAAGAACATCTGGAGATTTAATCCCTTTTCAAGATCATCTCTTTTAAACTCCTTGCTTCCGGTCTTGTAATCAACAACACGGAAATATATATCTCCATCCTTCTCGTAGGTATCAACACGGTCGATCTGACCGTATATATACACCTCGTTGCCGTCAGAAAGCTTGGCACGGAAGGGCGATATACCACCCTCATCCCCTTTAACTATCGGCACCTCAAAAAGCACGGGCTTAAAATCGGAATTTCTGAATTCGTCATAGATACTGTGTATAAACACAAGAGCCTGACGCTTAAGCCTGTTGAAAAGAGCTATCATTCGGCGGCTTACCTTAAGGGTATTACCCATAGTCTTTTCAAGATATGCATCAACAAGCCTCGTAACTATAGTTTCGGTCTCAGTGTCCTCTATTTCTCTTCCCTCTTTTGCGGCATCCCGCACACAGGTGAAGAATTCCTCAAGTAACGCGTGTATGAAGTTACCTACATCTCTCGGATCATAGCTTACCTTACGCTGCTCGTTAAGCTTCAGCACATAATCAAGCTGATAGGCGAAGCTGCAATGAACAAATGAATCGACCCTTGACTGGGTAAGATTGATATCACCCGAAAAGACTCTGAGATTATCGGGATCGGTTACAGAGCACTCATTGGTGGTTATAGGCACGCTGAGTGATCTGATAATGTCGGAATACCTTTTATCCTCCGTAAGCAAGCTTTTCATCACTTCACCGTAGTTTCTATCGTTTATACGGTCAAAAGCAGATTCCCGGTCGTATACAAGATCGTATATATCATAATCCTCTGCTGTCTTTTCGCGGATGGCAGGAAATAGCCTTTTAAGCTCATATATGCAGGCTGACTCAAGAACCTCCTTACCGTCAAGAGTGGATGTATAATAGCTAACGGTAACACTTTCTGCAGAAAGTATACCCTTCCAAAGGTTATAAAGTTCTGATACCGAAAGCTCATCTGGATCGTTGGGCAAGGATATGTTGTTCTTACACAGCGCCGCTCTCAGTTCATCGTTAAGTATATTATTTTCTTTGAAAACGGACGGAAAGCTTCCGTCAACAGCACCTAAAATATAGCACTTCTTCAGCCCAACGCTTCTCAGAGCTGAAACCGTAGTGCAGTTGATCTGATCAACGGTCGAGGGGATCAGCGAAAAATCGGTCTGTGATGTAATAAGCCGTATAAGTCTCTTAAGCGTTTCAAGGTCACCTATCTCGATCTCAGACCCACACAGCGACAGCTGCTCCAACGCAAGAATCAAGGCGTTATAAGCTGCCGTATCATCGTCATCAAAGATATAGGTATCAACAGTTTCAGTAATAAAGTCATATATAGCCCTTGCGCAGGAATCGGCACTTGAGTGTCCGTCGATACTTTCCGCAAGCCTCAAAACAGGAGAACGGAATCTGTCACGGATATAGTTGATACGCACAAGTCTCTCTGTAATCGCGGAGCTCGTTCTGTCGGTGTATCCGTCGGGATTCATATTCCAGAGTGAATCCAGTTTCCACATCGAACCCGATATCGACCAGGTCGAGGCATATTCCTCTATCATGTCGCATTCTTCACCTGATATACCGCACAGACCCGTTTTTATATAGGATATAACATCTGACAGTCGCCAGTTGTATGTGATTATATTAAGTGCGGATATTATATGCTTAACGATCGGCTTCTGGAGGATATCGTCGCTCACAGAAAAATGACAGGGTATGGAATGTCGCTTGAATAAAGTATCGAGAATACCGGTATATGCACCGGGATCCCCCATAACAACAGCTATATCTCTATAACGCAAGCCGCCACGTATCTGCTTTTCGATATCGGCACAGACAAGCTCACACTCGGTATATATGTCCTCTGCGGAAACAAACTCTATATTTTGCGGCTCGGTATCGTATGCTTTATTTGAATAGCTGTCATAGCAATTCTTTTCAAAAAAAGCAAGGTCCTGCGCTCTGTCGGCAGTAAGCACTGTATCAACCGCAACAGGAACTCCGAGCTGCTCTGCTATTCGTATAAGCCGACGCTTTGTATCAAAAACATTTGAAAAGATCTCATCATCGCGATCCATATCGGCACAAAGAGTAACGGTAAGCTCATCGGCCTTTTGAATAAGAACCTCTAAAAGAGCATATTCGGTGGGAGTAAATCCGGAAAAAGAATCGATATAGATATTCGTTGAACTGAGCATATCACTGTCGCGCAGAAGATCTGCAGTTTTTAATATATCATCCTTTGCCGAGTCGAATCCATCATGCACAAGATCGCTATAACGGGAGTAAATGGTAGCTATATCCTCAGCCTTCGGAACAAGCTCCTCACTCAAGGAATATACAGCATTTTCAAGATCTAACGGCTTTACATTATAATCAGCAAACTCATCACACAAACCTACCAACGAGGATACGAGATTGATATCTGCAGACGAACTCTGCCCGAATGTATTAAGGGAGGGCGACAACTCGGAAACAGCCCGCCACATCATTATGGCCTGTCCGCCCTTATCAAGGTAATTATAGCATAATCCACCCAGTGCTCTGAAAACGGTATTGCAGAAGCGTCTGAAGCTGACTACCTCTAAGTTCATTACATTTGGTGTAACGCCCACTGCGGTTGATATCAACCGCTCGGAGGAAAGAATGTCCTGCTCTGGTACTATTACCAAAACCTTTTTATCCTTTTCTATATCTGATTTTACTCGCCTGATGACCTCATTGGTCTTACCGCTGGCTGGTGAGCCAATAATAAAAGAAAGCATACAAAACCTCAAAATTTAAATTTATACAAAGGGCGACCATGGGCCGCCCTTATTTTATATATCTGCATCCTTTGCGTACTTTGCACCGTTTGTAGTAATAAACTCCTTGCGGGCGGGAAGATTATCGCCCAACAGTGTGTCAAATATGATCGCCGTCTGCTCTGCATCTGCCGCATCCACACGGATAAGGCGGCGGGTTGCGGGATTCATAGTGGTCTGTGACATCATCGCAGGAGTGTTTTCACCAAGACCCTTGGAACGCTGGAGAGTATACTTTGTTCCCTCTAATTTAGCAAGAATGTCAGCCTTTTCAAACTCGTTATATGCAAAATAGGTATCGTCCTTTACTGTTATTTCATAAAGAGGAGACTCAGCTATATACACCCTACCCTCGTCTATAAGATCAGGCAACAGACGGTATATAAGGGTAAGGATAAGCGTTCTTATCTGGAATCCGTCCTCGTCAGCATCGGTACAGATGATGATCTTGTTCCACTTAAGAAGATTGATATCAAACTTGGGAAACTCAGTCTTAAACTTGCCGTCAATCTTAACACCGCAGCCTATAACGCGGAGAAGATCACGGATAATATCGCTCTTAAATATCTTGTCATAGCCTGCCTTAAGACAGTTAAGAGTCTTACCTCTTACAGGAAT
>JAZNKU010000044.1:0-4877 GCA_045578685.1 Eubacteriales bacterium | reverse complement strand
TCTCTCCTGCCTTATGTCCGTATACCATTCCGTTTTCATCAACGTGAAGTACCGACGGATCTGCTACGGTATAGGTGATGGGATAATCATCTGCGTGATAAACAGCCTGGGAGGATGTATCGTTAAAGGCTTCGCCCCACTTGACACCCTGACAATTTATGTAGGCTCTGATCTGATGGGGATAATGCTCACCCGCACCTACGGTGTAAATATCGTGAACCGCTCTGAACTCGGTTATTTCGGGATCAGCCACGTTTACATCCTCGGGATGAACATTGACAGGGAAGGTGATAGAGCATCCGTCATATGTTGCGGTAACGTTTGTTGTTCCTACAGCCTTTGCCGTTATTGTAAAGCCGTCTATGCTTACAATGTTCTCGTCCTCTATTTCGAAGATTACAAGGGAAGCATCCTCTACTACCTGACGGTTGTAACGTGAGTTGATACGGTAGATCTTGACGCTTGTTTTTGTACCTATATTAAGGTTAAAGTGATGAGGAAGGTTTGATACCGCTATAGTTCTCCATTCGCCTACCTCAGCTATCTCAAACTGATGGAACTCGTTTATACCGCTGTCGGTGGTAAGAGAATTCTTTGATGTGGTGAGGTCAACCTCCATCATGTGTGTTGCCCACTGACCCCAGTTTTCAGACTGAGGAGCATCTGAATATGCATAGGCAATATATAGCTTGTCGGTGTCCTTGATATGTCCGTACTTGTCACCGCTGATACCTATGTTGTGAGCATACTTGTATACATCCTCGTATATCTTCTGGGTCTCGGTGTAGGTGATACCGTCTTTAGACTCAAATATGCGGATGTAGGAGTTTTCCTGGAAGGAGTTTTCTACGGCTATACCGATGAACTTGCGCTCTGATTCAACGTATTTGAAGTCTGCACCGCTCTGTGCATTACCCTGATCAAGGGCAGGACCCTTCTTTACAATGGTAAGCGGCCAGTTTTCGTCTGTGGCATCAGCTGTAGCTACCATAGTCTTGAATCCATGCTGACCCTTTAAGGTATAATATATGTAGAGGGTACCGTCAAGCTCTACAAAAGCAGGCTCGCCCTCACCCCACAGAAGATTACTGCCGTCATACATCATTATAGGCTCAGCCTCACCTCCCCAGCCCGAACCGTTCCACTTTTCATAAGGACCGTCAGGATTAAGAGAGCGTGCAACGAATACGTTGTTACACAGACCTGTACGGTGTATGGTAGAGGTGTATCCTATATAATAGTAACCGTTAAAGTATACTGCTCCGGGGTCACAGCAGGAGAGAAAATCATAGCTGTCAGGAGTAGGCTGAAGCACTGTTTCCTCGGGCAGGATCTCACCCTCGGGTGTAATATGGGTATATGTAATATGGTCCCATTCCTTGTATCCGCCGTTAAAGTGGAGCGAACCAGACCCTTGAGAGCCAAGTCCCGCATAATAGCTGTCAACGCTTCCGTCCTCGTTTACAATGATAGAAGGACCGTATCTGTAGGAATAGCTTGTCTCGTAGGGGATGAATATATCAAATCCTGTTGCGGGCTTTAATTCGAGATTGAGATAGGTGTTAGCTACGGGCAGAGTAAGCTTGTCATACTGCATGAATATTCTTGCCGCCTGTGATCGATTGAAGGGCTCCTTTGGGGCTAGTATGGTAGGAGTCATGCCGGATACAATACCTTCAGCCACAGCCCATCCGAAAGCATCGCGGGCATAATTGGCGACGCTCTTATGGTCATCAAAGCCTTCGATATACTTTCTTGCATTGGGTATATTGTTGGAATAACCCATTGCGGCAGTATAATTATACAGCATGGTTACGGCTTCGGCACGGGTGATAGATCTGCCTATTCCGAATGCACTGCTTGATATTCCGCTGGTTATCTTTGATTCATATGCCCACTGAACATAAGGTGCATACCAGGCACCGGACTTAACATCACGGAAATGTGTTTTGGTATATCCGGAGGTTTCTATACCGCTTAACTGACCGAGAGCACAGACCAACATTTCACGGGTCATGGTGACGGAGGGGCCGAATTTGTCACTTGACATACCTGAAAAAATGTTATTGTTATAACAATAGTCTACAGCATCATAGAACCAATAGTTTTTCTTAACATCGGTGAAGGGAAGAGTATTACTTTCCGCAAACACCGAAACCGAAAGCAATGATGAAATTATAAGGATTATCGAGATTAGCTTCTTCATAGTCTACTCCATGTTATTTGATAACGCTATTATAGACGAAAAATATCATAAAGTCAAACATAATATGCTAATATCAAGGAATAAAAAAATTAATATCAAAAAAATCTCGAAAAAAGTATTGACAACGGATAATGATTATGCTATAATACACAGGCTGTCCGATGGACGGCAACAAATGTGGCGGGATAGCTCAGCTGGCTAGAGCAACCGGTTCATACCCGGTAGGTCATGGGTTCAAATCCAATTCCCGCTACCAACGGCCCGTTGGTCAAGCGGTCAAGACACCGCCCTTTCACGGCGGTAACGGGGGTTCGATTCCCCCACGGGTCACCAAACAAAAATCCGTTCTCGTAAGAGAGCGGATTTTTGTTTGGTATTATCCACCTATAATTGTTGAACATCCAACATCTTTGCGAAATCTCTTGCAAATCTTACCACCTTGTGTTATAATCTACAAAACAGTTTAATTTGGACGGTGTAATATGAACACAGAAACAATCAAGAAAGACGATATCATAGAAGAACTTGCCGACGACTTTAAGTGTAAAGACCGTCGCGGCAATGTTATCCCACCCGATAAGATCAGAAAATGCGGAAGAAGAGTGAGAACCATACCCGGTATGTCTGTGGTTGTTCCGTATATCATGCGTACCCGTCAGGACTCTTCAAATCTTGTCAAGGATACTATCCGAGTTGACAAAATAGACCAGTATATCCGTGAGAAGAGGGCAGAGGGACTTACCAACTTCACCCTTATGCACGTGCTTATTGCGGCTTATGTCCGTGCTGTATCCCAAAGACCTGCCCTTAACCGATACATACAGGGACAGCGTGTGTATACCCGAAACAATATTGAGGTATGCCTCACCATAAAGAAGGATATGTCTCTTGAATCTCCCGATACTGTTGTTAAGGTGTTCTTCTATCCCGATGCAACGGTTTACGATGTTTACAACGAGCTTAACCGTGTGATAGAGGAGTTCCGTGCCAACCCGGGTGGAGACTTTGAGGATACGGTAAAGGTACTGTCCTATATACCCGGACTTCTTTTCAAGGGTGTTATGGCTGTGCTTCGTTTCTTTGACTATTTCGGTTTGCTGCCCAGATTTCTGACAAAATTAAGCCCCTTCCACGGCTCATTTTTTATAACCTCTATGGGATCTCTCGGCATTCCTCCCATATATCATCATCTCTATGATTTCGGCAATCTGCCCGTGTTTATGTCATTTGGTACCAAGTACCGACAGAATGTTTTGAAAGAAGACGGAACCGTAGAGAAGCAGTCCTTTGTGGACTATACCGTTGTAACTGATGAGCGTATCTGTGACGGTTATTACTTTGCTTCGGGAATGAAGGTGCTTCGTTCTATCATCAAAAATCCCCGTCAGCTTGACAATCCCCCTGAAAAGGTGGAAAAAGATATAAAATAAGTCCTCGTTTTGAGGACTTTTTTCTTTACAAATAATAATATATATGATATAATATACTGATTAAATATTTGGAGAATTTGCATGTTAAATAAATTAGAAGCAGCAGAAAAAAGATACGAGCAGATACTTGAGGAGCTAAGTATGCCCGAGGTGGTATCCGACCAGAACAAGTATAAGGAACTTATGCGTGAGCAGAAGAAGCTTACCCCCATTATAGAAAAATACCGCGAATATAAGTCAACCTCTGAGGCTATCGAAGAGGCTCAGGAGATGATGGCAGAAAAGTTAGACGATGATCTCAGAGAGCTTGTTGAAGCTGAATACAAAGAAAATAAGGAAAAGCTCCCTGTGATCGAGGAGGCGCTTAAGGTGCTTCTCTTACCCCGTGACGAAAACGACGACAAGAACGTTATCGTTGAGATACGCGGCGGTGCGGGAGGCGACGAGGCAGCCCTCTTTGCATCGGTTCTTTACCGTATGTATTCCATGTACTCTGATACCGTAGGCTTTAAGACCGAGATACTTACAGCAAACGAGACAGGTCTTGGCGGCTATAAGGAAATTTCCTTTATGATCGAGGGTGACGGAGCATACTCCAAGCTTAAGTTTGAAAGCGGTGTTCACCGTGTTCAGCGAGTTCCCGAGACAGAATCTCAGGGTCGTATACACACCTCTACCGTTACCGTTGCCGTGCTTCCCGAGATGGAGGACGTTGAGGTTGAGATCAATCAGGCAGATCTCAAAATCGAGACTTGTAAGAGTAGCGGTGCAGGCGGTCAGCATATCAACAAGACTGAGTCTGCTATCCGTATATACCATCTGCCCACAGGACTTGTAGTCGAGTGTCAGGATGAGCGAAGCCAGCACAAGAACAAGGACAAGGCTATGAAGATCCTTCGCTCCAAGCTCTATGATATGAAGGCTCAGGAGCAGCACGATAAGATAGCGGGACAGCGTAAGGCTCAGGTAGGTACGGGCGACCGAAGCGAGCGAATCAGAACCTACAACTATCCTCAGGGCAGAGTAACAGACCACCGTATCGGACTTACCCTTTATTCACTTGAAAACTTCTTAAACGGTCATATCGAGGATATGCTTACGGCTCTTGCAACAGCCGATGCGGCGGAGAGACTGAAGGCTGAAAATAATTAGGAGTTAGGAACTAGGAGTTAGGAGTTAATGAAGATTTTTGCCTTAAGGCAAAAATCCACATTAATTCCGCATTCCGCACTCCGCATTCC
>JAZNKU010000043.1:0-4067 GCA_045578685.1 Eubacteriales bacterium | reverse complement strand
CTTCTTGACGGCTTCTATCCCAAGGGATGGGATATGGCAAAGATCGACGCTTGCTGCGAAAAGGGCACCAAGCGCGAGGACTTCTGGAACAAGAAGTTTAACATTCAGGAGTGCGACAACGTAGCTGAGTTTGATGTTCTTATGGGTCACGAGATTGCAATGCAGATCAAAGAGACTCGTGACGCAGGCAGAAAGTGTGCTATGATCCTCCCTGTAGGTCCTATGGGTATGTACCGTTGGGCTGTATACTTCCTCCGCGAGTGGAAGGTTTCCTGCGATCACGTTTACACCTTCAATATGGACGAGTGGTCTGACGACGAGGGTAACACCCTTCCCAACACCAGCACTGCTTCCTTTGAGTACTCCATGAAGGCGGCATTCTTCAATAAGCTGGGCAAGTACACCGTTCCCGAGTGTCAGAGAAACTTTGCAACCAAAGAAAATCTTCCTACTTATGCAGAGAAGATCGCCGCTCTTAAGGCTGAGGGTGCAAAGCTCGTTTTAGTATACGGTATCGGCAGAATGTGCCACATTGCATTCTGGGAGCCCCAGTTTGCCGATGAGTTCGACTCAGTAGAGGAGTGGAAGAAGCAGACTCACCGCATCGCGGCTAAGCTTCATCCCCTTACCATCGAGCAGAACGCTCTTACATCCTTCAAGTCCAGAACTACTCTTGTTCCTTGCAGAGCTAACACAATCGGCCCCGGTCTTTTCCTCCAGGCTGATTATGCTATCGGCGGTGCTGACGGAGTGCTGGGCCGCGGTATGGGCTGGCAGGGTATGAGCTTCCTTACCACCCTTCACTACGGTCCCGATATGAACATCACATCCACCTTTATCCCTACCCTCCCCGGCAGACTTTTCTACCTCAAAGAGCTTAAGGGTCCGCTCACTGCAGAGTGCAATTAATCAACGACAAACTAAAAAAAAGGATTTCCGCGTTGCGGAAATCCTTTTTTAATATTCATATTCTTCTGTTTGCGACAGATACATCCAGGGCATCTGATAGCTCATCTGGGCTACCGTTATAGAATCACCCTTCTTAAGCCTGGCATTCTTAACGACAAGCGTACTTGAATTAATATATTCGGTAGTCTTTCGGTTTCCCTTGATATATACCGACGAATGCTCGTTAAAGTTAACGCCCGTAACGTATAGATCCTTGTCGACAAATGTGATATCAGTTATGCTGATATCTTCTACCCCAAAGTGCATATCGGCGGGCTCAAAGGGATTTTCTCCGCCGTAAGTAAGCAGCTCCCCCTCGATGATGTCATATTCAAGCACCTTTAAGTATTCATCATATTCAGGGGTATCCTTGTAGGTCTGGTGAAGCTTGGTGATCTGTCCGCTTGAGTAACCGATGAGGCTCTGTACATGGGCAGCAAGCTGATATGTATGAAGATCGGCATCCTCGGCCTCTATATCAAAGTTTGACCATACCACATACTCGGTCTTATAAAGACTTCCCGTTTCAAGCATATCCTCAGTAAGAGCTATACCCGGCAGGTGATCGCCGTAAAATACTACTACGGTAGGCTCATTATAATTTGAGAGGGTGTTTGTAAGCGAGCCGATAAATTCATCCATCTCTCTAACCTGAGAAACATAATAGTCTACCTGAGGACGGATATCCTCAATATCGGACCCCATATAGCTTGTTTCAACATCGCTTTGGCTGTCGTCAAAATCTGTGGGATATGAACCGTGACCCTGAACCGATATTGCATATATAAAATCCGGCTCTGTACTGCCATTGAGAGCACTCATAATATATCTCTCAAGTATCTTGTCCTTTGCCCATCCGATCGGGTTATATTCGATATCGGTCATATATTCAAAGGAGGTGAAGCTGTCAAATCCGAGGTTGGCAAAGACCTTGTTACGCATATAGAAGCCTGCACTGAAGTTATGCATAGCATGGGTCTTATAGCCAAGTGCCTTATAGTTATACGCCATTGATTCACAGGTACGGGTATCAAGAAAGCTCTCGTATGGGTATTCTATAGTACCGAAATCCTTGATGTTCATTCCCGTCAGTATCTCAAACTCGGTATTAGCTGTACCGCCGCCAAGCACGGAAACATCAAGATAACCTGAGGGACATTCATCAATAAGTCTGTTATAATTTGGGACGGGATCGCTTTCAAGCTTAAGATCTACAAATTCATCGGGGTCGATAAATGACTCCATCTGCACAAATATAACATTTGCTTTTATTTCACTTTCCTCATCCTGCGTATCAAAACCGGCGATTATATTCTCAACCTCAAGCTTCTCGGGCTCGTCTACGCCACTCTCGGCAACCGAGCAGAAAAAGGCGTAAACAAATCCGTTTTTAAAGTAACCCTGTGAAATGTTGGTGAATCTGGGAAGAAGCAATTCTGTGAAATTTCCTATCAGACTTATTGCCACAATTGAAGCGGCAAGTGTAGTTACGATAATACCGTGTGTTTTTTTGCTTCCGGTCTCTGTACAGCAATAACCCTTTTTATACAGGTATATGACAAAGGATGTGACAAGCATAATACCTATGGTAATAAGTATACAGTGAAGTATGCTGAGATATCTTGTGGTTATAAAAATACCGTATCTGAAAATAAGTATATCACTACAGTTGAACTGTGTGTTTCGCTGAATGATAAGCACAAGATTGATTGCTGCCATAACCGTCCATAGAGCGGCTGTCAGCGTATAGCAAAAAAGCCTTCTCTTGATAAACAAAGCCACTGAATATGTCAGCGACACTATGGCAAGGTTCAACATAAATGCGTAGGGAGAGGCAACGATAAAGCGCAGAAGTCCGCCAATGCCTCTCTGATTTACACATTCAATAATTATATAGGTTATAAGCGAGACCGTTATCCATGAAAGATAAGAACGGTCAAGGAATTTTGCTTTTGCCTTTTGCATATTTTAACCTCTTGTCAGCTTCATATCCCCCTTCTTGACCCAACCGAGACGGCAAACCGCCCAGTCAAATCCAAGAGTAACGACAGCGGGGAGCAGAAAGTGCATTACGATAACCATAACGGTGGTTCTGAATACGCCGTTTGCAGGCACCATAGCAGTAAATGCTTCAAACTGGCCTACGAGACCCGAGGTGCCCATACCTGCACCTGTGGGTGTGTTTGTCATCTTAAGAACTGCCGAGGATACGGGTCCAAGCACCGCGGAAGCGAGAGTGGGTGCAAGCCATATAGCGGGCTTCTTCATAATATTGGGTATCTGTATCATAGAGGTACCTATGCCCTGTGAAATAAGACCTCCGAAGCCGTTGTCGCGGTAGCTTGATACCGCAAAGCCTATCATCTGACAGCAGCATCCCACGCAAGCCGCACCGGCAGCTACTCCCGAAAGCCCGAGTGAAACACCGATAGCCGCAGAGGAAATGGGAAGCGTAAGTATCATACCCATAAGTACTGCCACTATAATGCCGCCGAGAACGGGACTGTTCTCTACATTATAGTTCACAAGAGAGCCAAGCCAAGTCATAAAGCGTGATATAGGTCCTGATACGATAAAGGCAATAACTGCCCCCGACGCTATGGTAACGAGAGGAGTAAGCACTATATCAAGCTTGGTCTTGCCCGAAATGAGTTTACCCATCTCGCAGGCAACGACAGCGGCAACGAAAGCACCTAAAGGTTCGCCGGGTCTGCCGATTACAAGTTCGGTAATTCCTACACCGGGGAATGCTCCCAGCATACCGCATACTGCCGTTGCGGCGGTGACAATGGGACTTGCTCCGAATTTAACGGCTACGGCAACACCGATACCAGCACCTGTTACAGTCTTTGCAATGTTGGCAGCAGCCGTGATATAGGTGCCTATATCTGCGCTAAGGTAATTCGAAACCAGCATACCAACCTGGGCAAGTATGGTACCTATAATGAGAGTAGAAAACAGACCTTGTGCCATAGCACCTAAGCCCTCTATAAAATATCTATTGAAAAATCTCTTCATTTTGTCTCTCCTTATAAATGATAGATTAATTATAACAAATATTCTGTCGTATTACAATCGGTATACTGTACAAATATTACTTGACACATTATAACTTTAGA
>JAZNKU010000042.1:0-3419 GCA_045578685.1 Eubacteriales bacterium | reverse complement strand
CGATAGCAAGATCGCCTACAAATATACGGTCGTCCTTGCCGAGCGCACCGGGAATGATAGAGAAGGTGTTGGATATTCCGTCCTGAGCGTCGATGAACGGAAGCTTCGCAACCGAGGCAAGAGAAGCCACCGCGCCGTTCTTATCTCTGCCGTGCATGGGGTTGGCTCCGGGAGCAAACGCCTCGCCTGCCTTACGTCCGTCGGGAGTAGAACCGGTCGCCTTACCGTATACAACGTTTGATGTAATGGTAAGGATGGATGTGGTGGGGATAGAACGGCGGTATGTGTGATTCTTACGGATATGCTCCATAAAGATGTGTACTATATCGGTTGCGATAGTGTCAACACGGTCGTCGTCGTTACCGTACTTGGGGAAGTCGCCCTCTACCTCGTAGTCGGTAGCAAGGCCGGTCTCGTCGCGGATAACCCTAACCTTTGCATACTTGATAGCGGAGAGAGAGTCTGCAACTACGCTCAGACCTGCGATACCTGTAGCAAACCATCTGGTCACGTTTTTATCGTGGAGAGCCATCTGGAGCTTCTCGTAGCAGTACTTGTCATGCATATAGTGGATAACGTTGAGGGTGTTTACGTAAACCTCAGCAAGCCATCTCATCATAGCATCAAACTTCTTCATTACCTCATCGTAATCAAGATATTCGCTTGTGATAGGCTGGAACTCCGGACCTACCTGCTTGCGGGAGATCTCGTCCTTACCGCCGTTGATAGCATAAAGCAGACACTTAGCAAGGTTAGCTCTTGCTCCGAAGAACTGCATTTCCTTGCCTACACGCATGGAGGATACGCAGCAAGCGATAGCATAGTCGTCACCGTGAGTGAATCTCATCATATCGTCATTCTCATACTGAATAGAGGAAGACTCGATGGACATCTTAGCGCAGTAGTTCTTAAAGTTAATGGGGAGGTTTACAGACCAGAGTACTGTAAGGTTGGGCTCGGGAGATGCACCGAGGTTGTCAAGGGTGTGGAGATATCTGTAAGACATCTTGGTTACCATGTGACGGCCGTCGATAGCTACACCGCCGATAGACTCGGTTACCCACTGGGGGTCTCCGGAGAAGAGTGCGTTGTACTCGGGAGTACGTGCAAACTTAACAAGACGGAGCTTCATGATGAAGTGGTCAACCATCTCCTGAATCTCGCTCTCTGTATATCTACCCTCCTTAAGGTCTCGCTCGGAGTAGATGTCAAGGAAGGTGGAGGTACGTCCGAGGGACATAGCCGCACCGTTCTGCTCCTTGATAGCTGCAAGGTAACCGAAGTAGAGCCACTGGATAGCCTCCTTGGTGTCACGTGCAGGCTGGGAGATATCAAAGCCGTAGCTAAGCGCCATAGCCTTGAGCTCCTGGAGAGCTCTGATCTGCTCTGCAAGCTCCTCACGCTCACGGATGATCTCAGAGTACATTGCTGTACGTGTTGTCTCCTTCTGCTCCTTCTTATCCTCGATAAGACGGTCAACACCGTAGAGTGCTACACGGCGGTAGTCTCCGATGATACGGCTGCGGCCGTAAGCGTCGGGAAGACCGGTAATGATGTGGCTGGAACGGCAAGCTCTCATCTCGGGGGTGTAAACATCAAATACACCTGCGTTATGAGTCTTGCGGTGAGTTTCAAAAAACTCCTTGATCTTGGGGTCTATAGAAAGACCTCTGGATGTAACAGCCTTCTCAGCGGTTCTGATACCGCCGTAGGGCTGGAATGCTCTCTTAAAGGGCTTGTCTGTCTGGAAGCCTACGATCTTCTCAATATCCTTGTTGAGATAGCCGGGGCCGTGGGATGTAATAGTCGAGATAATGTCGGTATCCATTTCAAGGACACCGCCTGCCTCTATTTCCTTTTTGGAAAGCTCGCAAACCTGAGCCCAGAGTGTCTTGGTGTCATCAGTTGCGCCCTCAAGGAATTCATCGTTTCCGTCATAGGGTGTATAATTGTGTCGGATAAAGCTACGCACGTTGATCTCTCTTACCCAGGTACCGTGCTCAAAGCCTTTCCAAGCTTCAAAATTGTAGTCCATATGAACTCCTTTCTATGTCAAACATATAGTATTTTTAACTCAACCGATATTATAGCACGGCTGTGAATTTCATTCAAGAATAACAGGTGACAAAATAATGAACATTTTAAGATTTTATTGTATCAATTTACCATAATTTTTTCATTGAAACAAACACCGCAAAAAAGATAAAACGGCATTATCCTGATGAAGATAATACCGTCTGTTTTTGTTGGATTATTTGAGTATATCGGTTATTTTACAAAAGGCGGCGATAAGCTCTCTTTCTTCCCTCTCGGACAAAAGCGACAGCTTTTCACAGAGTTCTGAATTGTTTTCTTGAAGAGTTGATTCGATAAAGGTCTTGCCCTTGTCGGTCAGACTCAGCAGCATGAATCTCGTATCCTCCTCATACTGAGTACGGATAAGGAGTCCGTCCTTTTCAAGCCTGCGGGCGATCTTGCCTACGTAGCTCTGGCTCAAGCCGTAATTCTTAGCAAAGCCCGAGGCGGTTATTGCCTTTCTGGAATATACGTCCATCATAAACAGCTCGGTGGTGGAATATGCACCAAGGGTGTTATTCTTGAGGATAAGCTTTGATATAGGCAAACAGCATTCGTTGATCTCGATGATCTTGTTTATGATAGCTTTTTCCATTTTTCTCTCCTCCGATAGCGGAAAATCGAGTGGCAAATGAACACCAACCACCAGTATAACTATATCATATAGCAATAGCCGAGTCAATATTAAAAACAAAAGATAGTCCCCTTAGGATACTATCTTTCATATCGAAGATGAGATCGTCCCTTTAGGATACTATCTTTCGTATTGAAAGTAAGATAGTCCCCTTAGGACAGTATCTTTCATATCGAAGGTGAGATAGTCCCCTTAGGATACTATCTTTCGTATTGAAAGTAAAATAATCCCCTTAGGACAGTATCTTTCATATTGAAAGTGAGATAGTCCCCTTAGGACAGTATCTTTTATATGCTTATCATATGATACGACAATGCCGTGGGGAGACCTTGGATCGCTCTACGGAATACGGTTTCGGGTAATGAATTTATCGCCATAACAAACGGGCGGTCACGGACCGCCCTACCTTACGTTTTTCTTTTTGTCAATAATAAACCCTGCAATTATAATCGCAATTGCCAAAACCGCTAACGGAATATAAATATAATCCGGTATCTTACAAAAAATCTGTCTACTGACTATAATAGCACGTATAATAAAATTCCTATACTCCCCATAAAGCTTCTTTTCTTCATTCAAACATCTCCGGTTCCGTAAATTTATCTATATGGCTGCATATACCTACAATGCCTTTTTGGGACAGACCTTGGTACATTCAAGGCAGAGGATGCAATCGGTGCCGTTTTTAGGACAGGGGACTGTCCCCTGT
>JAZNKU010000041.1:0-4217 GCA_045578685.1 Eubacteriales bacterium | reverse complement strand
AGAGGGTACCTTCAACAGCTATAGTGAGATCAAGGCATCTACAGGCTTTAAGTATCAGGCATCCGCAAATAAGCTTGATCTTTATGCAAAGACCACACACGATTTCAGCTATACGATGACTAACCCCGGTCCTTATACCGTGCTTATCAGATACAACGACGGCAGTGTGGATGTGATACACCACGAGCTTACCGTTGACATTCCCGTATTCACCGAAAACGGACTTCAGATCACGGTATCCAATATCCCCGATATCAAGATCATCCGTACCGCATACGGACACTACGAATCGGTATCAGAGATCAAGGCAGCAACGGGAGTCCGTAACTTCTCCAATAAGAACGATATCAAGAACGCCGACTCCTATATGATCCAGTTCCGTGAGGAGGGCGAGGTTACACTTATCGTTGAGTACAACAACGGCTACAAGCATTTCTATTATTATAATGTAGAGCAGAAGGTACCCACTATGGTACAGAACGGCAACACAGTCACCTTCGGTGATCTTGAGGATCTTTATATCATCAGATATGCACCCGGTAAGTACACAACCGCAACAAACATCAAGAACGCTCCCGGTGCTATGTATGCAAAGGCAGATTCCATCGATGCCAACGGAGAGATAGTATTCGATAACCTCACCGCAGGCCGTTGGAGCTTCATGGTGCAGTACAACGATGAATCATACAACTTCTATGTAATTGATATAGCATAAGTTACTCTGATAATCGAAAAGCAGCCCTCGGGCTGCTTTTTCGGTTATTTCGTACATTTTGAAGGTGCAAAAATTGTTCATTGTGTCAAAAAATTAAAATGTTGTTAATCAAAAGTTAAAAACCACTTGATAAAAAATTATAATCGTGATATAATTCAGTTAACTTTAGGGAACTTTTGCAGTTTAGTTCCCTTTAATAATCGAAAAATTTTTTTAGGATGCATTTTCCAAAATGAAAAACGAAAAGAGAATTTTGGCGCTCGTACTTGCATGTATGATGCTTGTTCCTATGGGTATTTCCTCTTTCGCTGCAGCTATGTCTGTTGACACCGCTGTTTCTGCGAACTGGAATGCTGCGGCTGCCGCATACAACAACGGTACATGGACACCCTTCGCGCCCGCGTCCAACAACTATCAGCTTAAGACTGATAACTTCTCCTTCGCTGAGGCTGCTAACGGCGGTATTAAGGTTGTTACACCTTCCTATACTCAGCTCCGTGCATGCTACGGCACATCTATCGTAAGCGGCAAGGCTACTACAGCTCTTGACGGTCTTACCGTATCTTTCACACCCGACGAATTCGATCAGATGATCGACGGTGCAGGTGCAGGTAATACTCTCGGTATCATCTGGTCCGAGGCTCCCATCACCGAAGTAGTTGGTAACCGTGATGCTACCACCAACACATGGACTACCGGTAACACCGATGCTACTCTCGCATACAAGTCCGGTCTGCGTGGCCTTATTCCTTTCACATCAACTCAGGAAGTTGGTATTCCCGCAAGCGATGCTAAGGCAACTCCCGAGGGTCAGGCTCTTTACATTGGTGTTACATACACCAAAAACCCCGGTGATGTAAACCAGAAGACCGCTACCGGTACTCAGATCCAGATCGTTTACTACGACGGTCAGTACATCAACAAGAACGACGGTCAGGTTGGTTACAGATGGACCTTCACAGGCAGAAACCATCCCGACACTACTATCGGCGACTCCACACCCGCTTCCCGCGGCTTTGAGGATCTCGATCTTCTCACCAACGGCCTTACCATTACCGTAAGACCCGACGAGACAGTAGGTTATGTTGTTAACATCAACGGTATCGACTACTACAAGGGTACCGATGTTGGTTACTTCCCTGACGCTAACGTTAACGGCTACAGCCAGACATATGATAGCGACGATCTTAACAATCTTACCGATAACTACCTTACCACTATGACAGCAAATCAGGCTGACATCGACCTTTCCGGTCTTAAGTCTGCAGGTAAGGGTTACGTTACCGTAGGTGCAGTTTCCATCAACAATGCAAACTCCAGCACCAGATCTCACACATGTAACTACACCATCAACTCCATCAACGGTGTTGCAGCTGCTTCTTGGGCAGGTCAGGAAATGAACTGTGCTCACAGCTTTGCAGCAGCTTGGACAAAGGCAGCTAACTGTACTCAGCCCGGCGGTGATTTCTACAGATGTACCAAGTGCGGTACTGTTGAGATCCGCAACAAGGTTGAGGCTACAGGTCATACACTCGGCACAATGTCTACCGTTGAGCCCGCAGCATGTAACAGATACGGCCTTAAGGCTCAGAAGTGTACTGTATGTAATGCTCGTCCCGTAGTTGAGTCTATCGCTAAGACCGAGCATACATGGGGTGAGTGGGTTGTTACAACTCCCGCAACCGAGCTTGAGCCCGGTGAAGAAACCAGAACATGTACATATGTTGACTACGGTTACAGCGGTGCTGCTTGCGGCGCTACCGAAACCCGTGAGATCCCCGCAACAGGTACTCCCGATCCCGAACCTCCCGTAGTTTGCGAGCACGTTTGGGGCGACTGGGAAGTTACCGTAGCTCCCACCGAGACCACTGCAGGTCTTGAAACCAGAACATGTACTCTCTGCGGCGCAACCGAAGAGAACGTAATCCCCAAGACCGGTAAGGATTGGAAGATCACATTCGATCCCGACGGCGGTGTAATGCCCGAAGGCACAAAGACCGAGTACGGCATTAACTATAATGACAACTACGCAGAGGCTACCGGTGTTGCATACCCCGTTCCTACCAAGGACGGCTACATCTTCACAGGCTGGTACTGGGAAGCATATGCTTACACTCTCACCGAGGGTGACTGGAACGACGGTTACTTTGCAGTTCAGATGGACGTTCCGCTCGTAGCTCTTTGGGAAGAAGATCCTAACTGGGACGACGGCACAACCAAGATCGCAGGTGTTGAGAACTACACCATCACCATGAAGAACATGAACAACATCAAGGAAGTTCGTTTTGCTATCGGTACTTACACAACAGGTGCTCAGGTCAAGGCAGCAGAGAAGAACGTTACTCTTGATGCCGGTACAGTTGCTAAGTACACAACCGACGGTACCTTCACATATGACCTTCCCTGGGTAGGCACATACACCTTCTGGGTAAGATTTAACGACGGTACAAACATCTTCCTCTACACCGATGTAACAGAGATCAATCCTTACGTTACATCCTACGGCGTAAAGCTTACAGTTAACGACTTCGGCGAAAACTACAAGGACGCTTGGCTTGCTAAGGGTACCTTCAACAGCTACGCTGAGATCAAGGCTTCCACAGAGTTCAAGTATCAGGCATCTGCCAACAAGCTTGCAAACTACGCAAAGACCACCCATGACTTCACATACACCATGAACGATCCCGGTGATTACACCGTACTCATCAGATACAACGACGGTACAGTAGACGTTATCCATCATACACTTACCGTTACAACTCCCGTACTCGTTGAGAACGGTCTCCAGGCGATCATCACCAATATCCCTGATATCAGAATCATCCGTACAGCATACGGTCATTACACCGATGTACAGAGCATCAAGAGTGCTTCTACTGTTCGTTACTTCAACAACAAGACAGCAATCAAGGATGCTGAAGAGTACATGATTCAGTACAGAAACGAAGGCGAAGTTACCATAATCGTTGAGTACAACGACGGCTATAAGCACTTCTTCTACTACAACGTAACAAAGAAGGTTCCTACCATCACTCAGGATGGCGGTACAGTTACCATCGGCAACCTTGACGATCTCTATATCGTAAGATACGCTCCTGGTAAGTACACAACCTCCAACAACATCAAAAACGCTCCCAACTCCAAGTACATTAAGCCCGAGGGCGTAAACGAAAACGGCGAGATCGTAATCTCCGGTCTTACTACAGGTCGTTGGAGCTTCATGGTTCAGTACAACGATGACTCCTTCAACTTCTATCTCTTAGATATAGAATAATTTCGTGAGTTTGATTGAAAAGTTAAACCGAGTTCATCCGATATCGGGTGCAGGGTCACCTGGCTTCTATCTTATAGATGTTGATAGTGCCTATTAAATAAGTTTCATTCAAATACTTCCATATATTAACCCAAAAAACCACCTCAACGGTGGATGGTTTTTTAGACAAATATAAAACTCTCAACTTTTGATTTTGTGTTTTAAGCGAACTCGCAGTTAGTTAGCTTA
>JAZNKU010000040.1:0-9066 GCA_045578685.1 Eubacteriales bacterium | reverse complement strand
CACAGAAGAGGTCTTCCTCTAAATCTTGAATCTCTTCGCAGCGGAATGAACGATATTGCGGGAATCCGTGTAATATGCAACTATCTTGACGATATTTATCATATTGCAGAGCTGCTGACAGGTCAGGACGACGTAAAGCTGCTTCTGCGCCGCGACTATATCAAGCATCCCAAGGAAAGCGGCTACAGAAGTCTGCATCTCGTTGTAGAGGTTCCTGTTTTCTTAGCCGAAAGGGTGGAAAACGTCAAATGCGAGGTACAGATCCGCACCATTGCCATGGACTTCTGGGCGAGCCTTGAGCATCAGCTCAAGTATAAGAGAGACACCGATGTGTCGGAGGAACTGAGAAGCCGTCTCAAGATATGTGCCGACGCCATCACCGAGGTGGATGTGGAGATGCAGGAGATACATAAGGATATTATTGAAGGGAAGGACTGACGGTCTTGAATGTAGTAACTCTCGGAAAAGCATTGAATTTTATAAAACAACTGACCGATATTTCCGCACCGACGGCTGCTCCCGTAGATACTCCGCCGCAAAAGCCTGCTTTTGTTCCTACGGAGGATGCTTCTGTTTATGCTGTTCCCGAATCCGAGGGTGTGTCCTCGGACATGCTCTGTGATTATATAGAGGAGATATATAACAATAAGAGTATAAACATACAGGGACTTATCGTTTCCCGCCACGGAAAAACTCTTCTGAAGATAGGCTTTGACGCCTGGGAGAGTGATGTCTGGAAATGTATCTTTTCTCAGTCTAAGAGTATTACCTCTATTGCGGTGGGTATGCTTATGGAGGACGGAGCAGTAACCGTAAATACTACCGTAGCGGACATATTCGGAAAGAAGATACCCGCACTTTATAAGAGTAAGTTTAAGGATATGACCCTGCTTCATCTTCTCAATATGTCCTCGGGTGCGATCTTCAACGAGCTTATGTGCATAACCACCGACAACTGGGTCAAGGGATTTTTTACCACCGGTTTTAGCTTTGCACCGGGTGAAAAATTTAATTATAACAGCCTTAACACCTATATGCTCTCGGCTGCGGTAAGTGTCCTTACAGGCAAGAGCATGGTTGATTTTCTTGACGAGAGGCTATTTGGACCCTTAGGCATTACCCAATATTTCTGGGAAAAGTGTCCCAAGGGTGCCAACCGCGGCGGATGGGGACTTTTTATCAAGACCTCGGATCTGGTCAAGATAGGTCAGATGCTTCTGCAGAACGGAGAATGGGAGGGTAAGCATATCCTCTCGGAAAAATATATCAAGGCGGCAACCGAAAAGCGTATATCCGTTCCCGAGGGTGCGGGTGACTACGACTACGGACTTCAGATATGGACCGCTCGTGATTATAACGGATTTTTGTTTAACGGAATGCTGGGACAAAATATGTTCTGCTTCCGTGACAGCGGGGTCATCGTTGCGGTAAACTCGGGTAACACCGATATATTCCAGAAAAACGATATATTCCCCGTAACTCATAAATATTTTAACCGTAAATTTGAGGACAGCCTCCCCCGCAACCGAAAAGGCGAAAAGAGACTAAAAAAGCTTACAGATACTCTTTCACATTACCGTCCCAGACGCAACAAGCACCTTTGGGAGCGTATCTTCCGTAAGAGGAATATCGCCCGTCATTGTGATGAGATAACCGGTGATTATACCGTCACCTCAAAGGATGCGGTATCCCTTGGGTTCGTGCCCGTGCTTATGCAGGTAATACTGAACAACTATACCAAGGGAACGCTGGGCTACAGCTTCGGAAAGGATGAACGAGGACTTTACCTTATATACAGAGAAAACGGCTGTGAGGCTAAGCTTCATGTGGGCTTTGATACCCCCGAGAAGGATAATATCGAGATAATGGGCGAGAAGCTCCTCGTTGCAACCACGGGTGAGTTCAGATACAACGAGGACGACGATCTTGTGCTTAAATTAAGAAGCGATATCCTTGAATATCCCTTTACGAGATATATGAAGTTTATCTTTAGAGAGAAGGGACTTGAGGTGATATACCGCGAGACTCCCGGCAGAGAGCTGCTTGACGGAGTAAGCACCGACGGCGTTACCAAAAAAATGCCCGCTGCTCTGTCCTCACTTGTACAGTCCGAGGGAGAGCAGATAATAACTAAATTAGGCAACGCCTTTGAGCGAAGCGCTTATGCAAAAATGCAAAATGCAAAATACAAAATGTAAAATTAAAGTTGAAAACGGTGTCCCATCGGACACCGTTTTCTACATTAAATTTGAACATATAACCCGTAAACATTCAAAAACAATGGAATTTGATGAAAAATTCATCAATCTTTTGCTTGTAGGCTACTCCTTTACCGTCATATCATCAACACAGAACAGCAGTTCAAGTATGGTTCTGTCCTGTTCGTGTACTATGAAAACATCTTCGCAGGCAAACAATAAAGGTTTAAGGAAATCGAGATACATATACTTTCCGAAGCCAAATGCCACAAAAAGAAAATGCTCATCCTCCTTTATTGATATACTAATATGATATTTTTCCGAAAATTCAATACATTTTTTCACTATAAGATTTCTCATAGAACGGCGTGACGGATCGTGGATGAACTCTACCGTGATATCATCGAAGAATTCCTTATTTTGCTTGACAAAAACATTTTCAGAGTCATCATACTCCTTTAGATATACGGTTTTTTCGAATATTTTTTCTTCGGACATATTATTTCTCCAATACTATAAATATTATTCTTCCGAAAAGGATATTTATAGTATACCACAATATTGATAAGATATCAATAGTTTGTAGATTGTTGATAAGTATATTTATAGACTATATTTAAGGGAGTGATGATATGGATAGTATAAAAGTAATTATCGGTCAGCGTATTCGTAATTACCGAACTCAACTTAAGTTTAGTCAGGAACATCTTGCGGAAAAAGCGGGAGTACATGCTAAGTACATCGGTCAGCTTGAACGGGGTGAAAAGAACGCTACGCTTGAAACTCTGTTCAAGGTTTCAAGCGCTCTTGAGATCCCTTTGTCAAAACTTTTTGAGAAGCTTGAAGGTGAGGCTGACGAGGACCGCAATATTCCTTTGGAGTGCTATGAGTTTATTGCTTCAAAAAGCAAGGGCGAGCAGGAGCTTTTGTATAAAATGCTTGTGGAAATGGACAGGTACAAAAACAAATAAAACGCTGAAAACGGCGTCCGTTTGGATGCCGTTTTCTACATTAATTTTGCATTTTGCATTTTGCATTTTGCATTCATTTATATTCTGTTCTGCTCCTTGACACGCTTGCGGTACGCAAGGGGAGACTCACCGGTCTCACGTTTAAAAAGTCTTGAAAAATACGTGCTGTCGGGAACACCTGCCCGCTCGGCTATCTCACCTACCGAAAGCTCCTCCTGACAGAGGAGTTTTTTTGCTTCCTCTATGCGCTTGGAGATGAGATACTGCTTTAAGGTCATATGCTTATGGGCGGGGAAAAGGTGGGACAGATAATACTTGTTGACGTAGCAGTATTCCGCGATCTCGTCAAGGGAAAATTCTCTGTGATAATTTTCGTTTATAAATTCTATTGCGCGGATTATCGCTCTGTTTGAGTGAAGCTCTTGCTTTTTGTCCTCGGTGGAGTTGATGATGCGGAAAAGATACATCAGAAAGGTTCTTGAAATGTTCTGCGCTATCTCGGCGTAGAACTGCTCTTTTTTATCAAATTCTTTTATCATTACCTCAAACATAGTGCAGAAAATATCAAAATCTTCACCCGCGGCATAATAGTTGGAATATCCGGGCGGAAGTAAATAATTTTCGGGAAGATCGGTAATACTAAGCTTGCACAATGCCATAAAATAGAGATTAAGAGGCTTTTCTGCGTCTCCGGTCTCACGGTGGGTCGTACCGGCGTTGTAAATGATGATATCACCTTTTTTGATCTTCTTTTCTTCACCTTCAATCTCGACGCTGCCCTTGCCGCTTTTCACCAGAAGTATCTCCACAAAGTCGTGATTATGCTCGGTCTCGGACCAGAAACCGTTGTTCTTCAGTTCTCCCACGTATAGAAGTCGGGGCTTTACCTTAAAGGAATACCGTTGTTCAAAAAGATAGTGCTGTCTTTCCTCACTGTTTAAGCGGTGACGTATCTCCATAGCTTCCTCCTGTACATATGATATATATATTATATACAACACAAACAAAAAAGTCAATGTATGATGGTTTTTTTGTATTATATTGCGAATTGATTATGACAACTAAATTAATTGCAATTTGCACAAAAATAGTGTATCATAATGATGTAATCAAGACAGAATGTACAAAAACCGCTTGTAAAGGAGGGATTTGAGGTATGAATGAAGTAATACTTGAAATGAAAAACATAGATAAGCGGTTCTCAGGAGTACACGCGCTGAAGTCTGTTGACTTCGAGCTTAAAAGCGGCGAAGTACACGCTCTCATGGGCGAGAACGGAGCAGGTAAATCCACACTTATCAAGGTTTTGTGCGGCATCCACCAGCGTAACGGCGGTACGGTAAAGCTCTTCGGTGAGGAGGTAAACTTCCGTAACATCGCTGAGGCTCAGGCAGCGGGTATATCGGTGATCCATCAGGAACTGAATATGATGAATCACCTGACGGTAGCGCAGAACATCTATATCGGCAGAGAGCCCATAAAGGGTATTTCCATAGATGACCGCAGAATGGTGCAGGACGCAAAGGCGCTGTTTGAGCGTATCGGTGTCAGCATCGACCCCACGGTACAGCTCGGTACTCTCACCGTAGGAAAGCAACAGATGGTGGAGATAGCAAAGGCTGTTTCCCACGACTGTAAACTCCTGGTGCTTGACGAGCCCACGGCAGCTCTGACCCAGACCGAGGTAGAGGAGCTGTTTAAGATAATGAACGATCTCCGTGACAAGGGAATAGGAATGATATACATTTCCCACCGTATGGACGAGATCAACCGTATATCCGACCGTGTTACCGTAATGCGTGACGGAGAATACGTCGGTACGGTGAATACCGCCGAAACCACAAAGGACGAAATAGTAAAAATGATGGTAGGCCGTGTGATATACGGCGACCGCAAAACTGAAAGCAGGGTTCCTCCTGATGCTCCGGTAGTACTGGAGGTTGAACATCTCAACCGCGGCAGAGAGGTAAAGGACGTAAGCTTTAAGCTCCGCCGCGGTGAGATCCTTGGATTTTCGGGTCTTATGGGCGCAGGACGTACCGAGGTTGCAAGAGCGATCTTCGGTGCTGACGAAAAGGACGGCGGTACAGTCAAGATAAACGGAAAGACCGTTAATATCAAGACCCCCGAGCAGGCGGTAAAGAACGGCATCTGTTATCTCTCAGAGGACCGTAAGAGATACGGACTTCTGCTTGATAAATCGGTAGCTGAAAACTCCGTGCTTGCTTCCCTTGACGATTTCATTGAAGCAGGCTGGATAAATGACAGGAAAATATCGCAAAAGGCAGAAGAGACCAACGCAATGCTCCGTACCAAGACCCCCTCTATGGAGCAGCAGCTAAAGAACTTATCGGGCGGTAATCAGCAGAAGGTCATCGTTGCAAGATGGCTTATCGAGGACTCGGATATATTCATCTTTGACGAGCCTACCCGCGGTATCGACATCGGTGCCAAGAGCGAGATGTACGAGCTTATGGAGAGGCTGGTGTCCGAGGGAAAATCCATCATTATGATATCCTCCGAGCTTGCTGAGATACAGCGACTCTCCGACCGTATCATCGTTATGTGCGAGGGAAGAGTAACGGCTGAGCTTGACTGCTCTGAGGCAACTCAGGAAGAGATAATGAAATATGCGACCTTAAGAGAGAGCATGAAAGGATGATGAATATGAATAAGAACGTGGAAAAAAGACCCATTAAGATCGGGCAGAATATTATTATGCTTGTGGCTCTTGTTGTTCTGGTCGGAGTATTTACAGCTCTTAACCCCAACTTTGTTGACAAGTATAATATAGTAAGTATGGCACAGTCCCTTGCTCCCTATGCGGTAATGAGCTTGGGTGTCACATTCGTTATCGCCACGGGCGGTATCGACCTTTCCATCGGTACCGTATGTATCGCGGCAGCAGTCGTATCAGGTAAGGCGTTCACCTCGGGTCTTATCCCTCTGTGGGCAACCATCCCCATGATGATAGCCATCGGTACACTTTTCGGATTTATCAACGGCATTCTTATTGCCAAGCTTAAGCTCCCCGCGTTTATCGCAACGCTCGGTACTATGATGTTCTCCAGAGGTCTCTCGGCTCTTATAGTTGCAGACCCTAACATCTTCTTCCCCACGGGTACCTGGTACAACAAGGTGTTCTCAAACTTCAACGGTATACCTACAGGTATCTTCTGGGTAGTAGGATTTACACTTATCTGTATGTACATTATGTATAAGAACCGTACAGGCAGGTATATACTTTCCATAGGCTCAAACGAAGAAGCAACTAGACTTTCGGGTATCAATACCGATAAATATAAGATGTATGCCTATATCTTTGCGGGTATGGCATCGGGTATTGCGGCTATCTTCTGGTCTGCATCCTTTACCACAGTGGCAGCGGCTACAGGTAACGGTATGGAGCTTGATGCTATCGCCGGTGTTTATATCGGCGGAACCTCTGCCGCAGGCGGTGTGGCTTCGGTTACCGGCTCCACGATAGGCGCTGCACTTCTGGTAGTTATCCGAAGCGGTCTTAACTTCGTACTGGCTAAGTTCAACCTCAATCTTAACTCCACATACGTGACCTACGTTCTTACAGGTATAATCGTTGTTGTTGCGGTTATGATGGATGTTATCAAGACCAAGCGTCAGAATAAAATTAAAGTAAATAAAGCCGAAAAGGCTAAAAAATAAGGAGGAAATCCAAATGAAAAAGTTTTTAACTCTTATGTTAGCAGTACTGATGATCGTTACATCCGTACTCACATTCGCAGCTTGCACCAACGACGGTGACAACACCCCTGCAGGCAATGATTCCGACAAGGTTATCGGCGTAGTTGCTAAGGGCGAATCCCATGCTTTCTGGCAGTCTGTTAAGGCAGGCGCTGAGGCAGCCGCTAAGGAAAAGGGCTATACCATCACCTTCCGCGGTCCCGCTTCCGAGTCTGCAAAGGATCTTCCCTCTCAGCAGGAGATGGTTCAGACAGCTCTGTCAAACAACGTAGACGGTCTTGTGCTTGCTACCATCGGTGAAGGCTTTACCGATATGCTTGCTCAGGCTAACGACAAGGGTATTCCCGTAGTTCAGTTCGACTCCGGTATCTGGGCAAACGACGTTTCCGCTCTTGACGCTCAGGGCAAGAACCCCATTAAGGCATCGGTTGCTACATCCAACACTCTCGCAGCAGGTCTTGCGGCAGAGAAGTTCTTTGAGGCTATCAAGGCTGACATCGCTGCAGCTGACAATTACGTAGTAGGCGTTATCCAGCACGACGAGACCCAGACAGGTATCGACCGTGCAAAGGGCTTTATCGACAAGTTCACCGAGCTTGCTGACGCTGACTCCACCACCGCAGGCAAGTATACCATCGAAAAGGAAGTTAAGCCCGGCGATGCTGACAACGCATACAAGGCAGCTCTCGAGGCTCTTTACGAAAAGGGTATCTCCGCACTCTTTATGACGAACGAAGGCGTTGTTAAGCAGGTTTATGATGCCATCAACGCTTCCGGCGGCAAGTATGACGCTATCAAGTTCTGCGGCTTTGACGCAGGCAGCAAGCAGATCGAGTGGATGAAGGCTGAAGGCGGCGCTGAGCTTATCGGTGCCGTTGCTCAGGACTCCTACCAGATCGGTTACGACGCAGTAGCTCAGTGTATCAACGCTATCGAGGGCGGCTCCGTTACCGCTAAGGTTGATATCGCAGGTGCATGGTGGGATGCTACCAACGTTGACGATATGATCGCAAGCAACATCGTTTACGAGGGTTAATTTCCAATATTAAATTGACACTAAATCATTGACAATACAAGGTTGAAGTGCTAAAATGATTAGGAGCCACATCACACCAACGGTGTGGTGTGGCTCTCTGCTTTAGAAATTATTATTCGGAGGTATAAATTAATGGCAAAGAACAGATATATCGGACAGTATCCGGTTATCGGTATCCGTCCCACAATAGACGGAAGAAGAGGTCCCTTAAAGGTGCGCGAAAGCCTTGAGGATCAGACAATGGCAATGGCTAATGCCGCAAAAAAATTATTTGAGGAAAATCTCTGCTACTCCAACGGCGAGCCCGTAAAGGTAGTTATCGCAGACACCACCATCGGCCGTGTAGCTGAGGCTGCGGCTTGTGCAGACAAGTTCCGCCGCGAGGGTGTTGACATCACCCTTACCGTAACTCCCTGCTGGTGCTACGGCTCCGAGACCATGGATATGGATCCCCAGACCATCAAGGGCGTATGGGGCTTCAACGGTACAGAAAGACCCGGTGCGGTTTATCTCGCATCCGTTCTTGCGACCCACGCACAGAAGGGTCTTCCCGCATTCGGTATCTACGGTCACGACGTTCAGAATCTTGATGAGGTTGAGAACATTCCTTGCGACGTTAAGGAAAAGCTCCTTCGTTTTGCACGTGCTGCAGTTGCTGTTGCTACGATGAGAGGAAAGTCCTATCTCCAGATCGGCTCTATCTGTATGGGTATCGGCGGCTCTATCATCGACTCCGACTTTATCGAGTCCTATCTCGGTATGCGCGTTGAGTCTGTCGACGAGGTTGAGATCATCCGCCGTATGTCCGAGGGTATCTACGACGAGGCTGAGTATCAGAAGGCGCTGGCTTGGACTAAGGAATATGCTAAGATCGGCTTCGACAAGAACCCCGAGGATATGCAGAGAAGCGCTGAGCGTAAGGAAGAGGATCTTGAGTTTGTAGTTAAAATGATGTGTATCATCAAGGACCTTATGAACGGTAACCCCAATCTTCCCGCAGGCTGTGAGGAAGAGGCTGTAGGTCACAACGCTATCGCTGCAGGCTTCCAGGGTCAGAGACAGTGGACAGACTTCTATCCCAACTGTGACTTCCCCGAAGCACTTCTCAATACATCCTTTGACTGGAACGGCGCAAGAGAGC
>JAZNKU010000039.1:0-6647 GCA_045578685.1 Eubacteriales bacterium | reverse complement strand
AAACAACTCCTTGGCTCACAGAACGACATGGCTACGATCCGACTTCATGCTCAACACCTCCTTTGACTGGAACGGCGCTCGCGAACCCTATATCCTCGCAACTGAAAACGACGTTCTCAACGGTCTCGGCATGCTCTTCATGAAGCTGCTCACCAACCGTCCTCAGATGTTCGCAGACGTTCGTACATACTGGAGCCCCGAAGCAGTCAAGAGAGCTACCGGCTACGATGTAGAAGGCGTTGCTCTTGAAAACGGCGGCTTCATCCACCTCATCAACTCCGGCGCATGCTGCATTGACGCAAACGGCGAAGCAAAGGACGAAAACGGCGTTCCCGTAATGAAGGAATGGTACAATGTTACCGAAGAAGACCAGAAGGCCATCATGGACAACACCACATGGAACTTCGCTGACCTCGGCTACTTCAGAGGCGGCGGATATTCCTCCAGATTTGTTACCAAGGCAGAGATGCCCGCTACCATGATCAGACTTAACCTGGTTAAGGGTCTGGGTCCCGTGCTTCAGATCGCTGAGGGCTGGACGGTCAACCTTCCCGACGAGGTTACCGATACACTCTGGAAGCGTACAGACTATACATGGCCCTGCACATGGTTTGCTCCCCGTTGCGACGGCAAGGAGGGCAGCTCCTTCAAGTCCGCATACGATGTAATGAACAACTGGGGTGCTAACCACGGTGCTATCTCCTACGGTCACATCGGTGCTGACCTTATCACTCTCTGCTCCATGCTCCGTATCCCTGTATGTATGCATAACGTTCCCGACGCTGATATCTTCCGTCCCGCTGCTTGGAATGCATTCGGTATGGATAAAGAGGGTCAGGATTACAGAGCTTGCGCGGCTTACGGTCCTTTCTACAAATAATTAAGAGGAATAATATATGTTAAAAAATATTTCTCCACTCATCTCCCCGGAATTGCTGAAAATTCTTGCCGAGATGGGCCACGGCGACGAGATAGTTATCGCTGACGGTAACTTTCCCTCACATTCCATGAACGACCGCGTGGTTCGTCTTGACGGCCACGGCGGCAACGAGGTTCTTGAGGCTATACTTCAGATATTCCCCCTCGACACCTATGCTCCCTACAACGCAATGCTTATGGAGGTTGTTCCCGGTGACACAGTAGAGACACCTATCTGGGATATCTACAAGTCTACCATGGCAAAATACGAGGGCTCAAACGTCCGTGTTGAAAATATAGAGCGCTTTGCCTTCTATGAAAGAGCAAAGACCGCCTATGCGGTCATCGCCACAGGCGAGAGCGCACTCTACGCTAACCTTATAATCAAAAAAGGCGTGATATAACAAAAAGGCATCCTGCGGGATGCCTTTTTAGAATGCAAAATGCAAAATGCAAAATGCAGAATGCAGAATTATGGAGGATTTTTGTCCGCAGGGACAAAAATCTTCTTTATTTTGTTGAAATGGTAATAATTATATGATATAATTAAAAGTTGGGTGATGGACTTATGGCCAAATTCTTTTTTAGTAACCTTTGGATATTTTTTAAGAAAAATTTTGTGATGTTTGCTGCATTTTTCGCGGCACTTATAACCTGCTTTATTATTCCTGTGGACAGGGAATATCTAGAATATTTTGATCTTAAAACACTAAGCTGTCTTTTCTGTGTGCTCTGTGTTGTGTGTGCCTTAAAGAATATAAAGTTCTTCTATATACTGGCAAAGAAGATAGTTTCGGTGTTCCGTAACGCAAAGATAGCTATCCTTGCTCTGGTGTACATAACCTTTATCGGGTCTATGCTCATTGCCAACGATATGGCGCTTCTTACCTTTCTGCCTTTAGGCTTCTTCGTGCTCAAAAGCACGGGCAAGGAGCATTATATGGCGTTTACCTTTATCATGCAGAACATTGCTGCAAATCTTGGCGGTATGCTGACCCCCTTCGGTAATCCGCAAAATCTGTATCTGTACACCAAATTCAATATCCCCACACTTGAGTTTATGGGAATAATGCTCCTGCCCTTTACGGTGGCGGTGGTACTTATAACCCTGTGCTGTCTTTTGTTTATCCCCGCCGAGCCCCTGAGGGTAGAGGAGGATGAAACAAAGCTTCCAAAAGACAGAACGGTAATATACCTTGTGCTTTTTGCTCTGTCTATACTTATAGTTTTCAGAGGAATACCCTACTGGGTGGGACTTATCATCATTCCCATAGCCATATTCTTCCTTGACCGCAAGGCACTTTATATGGTGGACTATCCCTTGCTTTTCACCTTTGTGTTCTTCTTTATCTTTTCGGGGAACATGGCGCGTATAGACGCCGTGAGAGAGTTGTTCTCGGCTCTGCTTGAGCGTAACACTCTTATCTTCAGTGCGGCAAGCTGTCAGTTTATCAGTAATGTTCCCTCGGCTATTCTGCTTTCGCAGTTTACAGAGAACTATGCCGATCTTCTTGTGGGTGTCAACATAGGAGGTACGGGTACCCTTATTGCATCCCTTGCCAGCCTTATAACCTTTTCGGAGTACACACGGCACAATCCCGGTAAGACAGGATATTACATAGTCAGATTTTCGGTATTTAATTTTGCGTTTCTTATTATACTTGCAGTAGTAACTTCTATTTTTTAATGGAGAAATATTATGAATTTTAACGGTAAAAGAGTAACTGTAATAGGTCTGGGTATTTCCAATATGCCCCTTATCGACTACCTTCTTCGTGAGGGAGCGGTAGTGTCCGCCCGTGACAAAAAGGCGTATGAGCTTCTGTCTGACGAGGTCAAGGCTCTTGAAGGCAAGGGAGTCAGGCTCATCTGCGGCGAGGACTATCTTAAGGGCATAGACGAGGAATATATCTTCCGTACCCCCGGTATGAGATATGACACAAAGGAATTGAGTGAAGCGGTGGCAAGAGGTTCTGTGCTGACCTCCGAGATGGAGCTCTTCTTTGAGCGTTGTCCCGCGCATATGATCGCAGTGACCGGCTCTGACGGCAAGACCACCACTACCACCCTTATCTCAAAGATGATAGAGAAGAAATTCGGCAGGGTCTACGTGGGCGGTAATATCGGTGCACCTCTGCTTCCCTTCGTGGATGAGATGACAGCCGATGACTGGGCGGTGCTTGAGCTTTCAAGCTTCCAGCTTCATACCATGAAAAAGTCTCCCCATATCGCAGTTATAACAAATCTCTCTCCCAATCATCTTGACTATCATACCGATATGCAGGAGTATGTGGACGCAAAGAAGAATATCTTTCTTCATATGGGCGAGGGTACCAAGCTTGTGCTCAACTATGCAAACGAGCCCACCCGTGAGCTTGAAACTGAAGCGGCGGCGGGAACTACCGTTACCTTCTTTGCAAAGGAAGGACAGGTGTATGAAAAGGACGGTGCTATATACCACGGTGACGAGCATATCCTTGACATAGCCGATATCCTTATCCCCGGTCACCATAATGTAGAAAACTATATGGCGGCTATCGCGGCAGTTTACGATATAGTAGGCAAGGAAATAATAGCAGAGCTTGCAAAGACCTTTGGCGGTGTTGAGCACCGTATCGAGCTTGTCCGTGTAAAGGACGGTGTAAGATATTATAACTCCTCTATAGATTCAAGCCCCAGCAGAACTGCGGCGGCTCTTGCTTCTTTTGAAGAAAAGGTTATAGCTATCTGCGGCGGCAAGGACAAGGGTGTGCCCTTTGACGGTCTTGCAGCTACTCTCTGCAAGCGTGCAAAGAAGGTAGTTCTTACAGGTGCAACAAGAGAAACGATATACAATGCTGTAATAAGCTGTCCCGAGTATGAGGCAAGCGGTCTTGAGATCACCGTTGAGCCCGACTTTGAATCGGCGGTAAAGGCGGCGTCCGCTATGGCACAGGAAGGGGATGTTGTTATCCTCTCTCCCGGATGCACCAGCTTCGATGCCTTCCCCAACTTTATGGCAAGAGGAAATAAATTTAAGGAAATAGTGAGATCACTTTAATATGTTCAGTCAGAAGATTCAGGATATCGCAAGGGCGGCAGAGCTCTCTCTGCGCGATGAGTTCGCCCGTATAGACGAGATCGCCCATCACAACACTGCAAAGGTGATGGAGGCTTTCTCCGAGTTTCGTGTTTCAAAGGAGTGCCTCTTAGGCACCGACGGCTACGGCTACGATGACAGGGGCAGAGAAACTCTTGACAAGGTGGTTGCAAGAGTTTTCAATGCAGAGGATGCCTTCATCCGTCATAATATTATAAACGGCACCCATGCCCTGACTATTGCACTTTTCGGAATTTTAAGACCAGGGGACGTTATGTTGGCTGTGACCGGCAAGCCCTACGATACCCTTGACGAGGTTATCGGTCTTAAGGGTAAGGACGGTACCGGCTCTCTTGCAGATTTTGGTATCGAGTACCGTCAGGTGGAGTTAGGCCAGGACTTTTCCGAAGAGCTCAAGGACCCCCGTGTTAAGATGGTATATATACAGAGAAGCAAGGGCTATGTCAACCGCCCCACCCTTTCTGTTGAACAGATAAACCAAATAGTAGAGTTTTCTCACGCCCGCAGTAACGCTTATGTTGTGGTAGACAACTGTTACGGCGAATTTGTAGATACCACCGAGCCTAAGGCTGACCTTATCATCGGCTCGCTTATAAAAAATCCCGGCGGCGGTATGGCAGAGTCGGGCGGTTATATCGCAGGCAAGAAGGAGGCAGTGGAGCTCTGCTCCTACCGTTATTCCTGTCCTGCCATCGGTCTTGAGGCAGGTGCTACCCTTGACCAGAACAAGCTTCTGTACAGAGGATTTTTCTACGCTCCTCATACCGTTGCTCAGGCACTTAAGACCGCACAGTTTGCGGCGGCCTGCTTCGATGCTTGCGGTTTTGAGGTATCTCCTAAGGCTGGCGAAAAGAGAAACGATATTATCCAGACCGTGACCCTCGGTGACCCCGATAAGCTTATCAAGTTCTGTCAGGGTATACAGGCAGGCTCTCCCATAGATTCTTATGTTGCACCCATGCCCTGGGCAATGCCGGGCTACAGCGACGAGGTCATCATGGCGGCAGGTGCCTTTGTACAGGGAAGCTCCATCGAGCTCTCCGCCGACGGTCCTATGCGTGAGCCTTATCTTGCCTTCCTTCAGGGCGGTCTTACCTATGAAAGCGGCAGATACGGAATTATGAAAGCACTGGAATTTATCTTTGAAAGATAAATTCAATGCGGAATTCGGAATGCGGAATTCGGAATTAAAGGAAGATTTTTGACCTATAGGTCAAAAATCTTTCATATACAAAAAATAATACTTGATTTAAATCCGAAAAAATGGTAAAATAGGTCAGGTGATATTATGAATGCAATAAGCAAACAATTAGGACAACTGAATTTTATGCTCATTGAGATGGGCGCTCTGGTGGAGCGTGCCGTTGCCTGTGCTGCCAAGGGTTTTGTATCACAGGATCTTGAGAACGCCAAAAATGTATTTCGTGTAGAGGGCGAGATCGAGGCAAAGGAAAAGGAGATAGAGGGGCTCTGTATGAAGCTGCTGCTCCGTCCCCTTGATTCGCAGGAGCTTCGCACCATATCCTCGGTTCTTCACATGATATCCGCTCTTCGCAAGATGGGAGAGCAGGCGGCAGAGATATCCGAGGTGACACAGTTTCTGCTTGACGAGGCATATGCCGTGGATATGTTCGTGCTTCCCGATATGGCTCGCGAGACCATCAATATGACTATTGATTCTATCCATGCACTCGTGCATAACGATATCAATATGGCTCTTGCGGTAAGAGATAACGATGACCGCGTAGACGAGCTTTTCTCAACCGAAAAGGATATGCTTATCCGTACCGTGCGTGAGGATGCAGAGCGTGCGGGTCAGGCACTTGATTTTATGATGGTTGCAAAATACTTCGAGCGTATAGGCGACCATGCCTGTGATGTGGCAGAGTGGGTAATATATTCTATTACAGGCAAACATACAGACAGTAATAAATAATTTTAAGGAGATATAAAATGAAAAGAATTTTTGCGGCAATTATCTGCGTGGTTATGTTCGCAGCTATGCTTGTTCCCGTAATGGCGGAGGAGGATAACTTCCTCGGCGAGATCGGCGAGATTCCCTGCCCTTTCGGTGCTCCCACCGTTGACGGTGCAATAGATGCCGCTGAGGGCTGGAGTGCTGCTCAGTACATCGACAAGACCAACACAGACGGCGCATGGGGCGGCGAAGAGGTAGTTATCACAGGTAACATCTACCGTGCATATGACGATAAGAACCTCTATATCGCAGCAGATATCGTTATTCCCGAGCTCAGCCTCTCTGAGGGTGAGGACTGGATCGAGGGCGACGAGGTAGGCAACAAGCCCGGCTGGGACGGCGACGTATTTGTATACACACTTGATCCCCTTTCCGAGTTTGTCAACCTCGGCTTTGGCAGTGATGTAGGCGTTTGGTACTGCTTTGGTATCTTTGAGGGTAATGTTATCCGTACCTACCGTTCTCACGTAAACGACGGTGAGATAAGCGATACCGTTAAGGCTGCAGGTGCAGTTACCGACGGCGGCTGGCGTTTTGAGGCGGCTATTCCCTGGGAAACCGTATGTAAGGATATAGAGGATATCTCCTACGGCGATATCGTCTTTACTCCCAAGGACCTTGTAAAGGCAGGCAACAAGATTGCAAGTGAAA
>JAZNKU010000038.1:0-2912 GCA_045578685.1 Eubacteriales bacterium | reverse complement strand
TCTGATTGGTAAAAACGATACTGTCAGGTTCAAATCCTATAGCCATAGCCATACGCCTGTAATTTTCCTCAAGTGCCGCAGGATCGTCACCTAAATTTTTGCCTAAATTCATTTCAGCAAGATGAGGCTCTTTAGAAACACCGCCAAAACGGGTAGAAAACCCGTGAGGAACCGATATCTTATCGGACTTGAAGTATATTACTCCATCGTGATCTATCTTTATCATAATTCAGCTTACTCCTTAAATATTCAGAGAATGACGTAAAGTCAGAGATAGTGGTAAAATACCACTATTTTTTTCTTATAATTCCGTATTATGAACTTCGCATTCTGTACTGACCGCAGCTCTGTTCAGCTCAATAAAAAATACGCTTCCTACTCCAACCGTGCTTGTCACACCGTAGGTTCCGCCAACCTGCTCCATGATGGTCTTGACTATAGACAGACCGAGACCGCTGCCGGTAACGGCACGGCGGTGTACCTTATCTACCTTGTAGTATCTGTCCCAGATAAGAGGGAGCTTGTCACCCTCAATGCCCTCGCCCGAGTCCTCCACCTCTATGCGGACCGTATTTTCCTTGATTATCTGTCTTACCTTAACATCCTTTGCCTCACCCGTATGAGTGATGGCGTTGGTTACAAGGTTGTATATAACACGGGTAATGCTCTTTTCGTCGGATATAACATATGCTTCCCCGTCACAGAAGAAGTTTATGGTATAACCGCTTGCCTCGCAAAGCTTCGAAAATCTCGTAAGGGTAGATTTCACCGAATTTGTGATATCAAAGCACTTGAAGTCCATATTTTCCGTGCCCGACTGAAGCTTCGATATGTCAAGCACATCGTTTACAAGGGAGGTCAGCCTTGCAGCCTCGTCGATTATGACCTGAGCGTTTTCGACATTGTTTTCGCCGGGGATATCACGCATCATTTCCGAGTAGCCGCCTATCATGGTAAGGGGGGTACGCAGATCGTGAGATATGTTTGCAATGAGCTCACGCCGCAGGGTATCCACCCGTGCAAGCTCGGTCTTGGCGTGCTCCAGAGCCTCGGACAGCTCTGCCACCTCGCGGTAACCCTTTTCGTCAAACTTGGCGTTATAGTCCTCTCTGCCTAACTTTTTTGCTTCGCCTGTCAGACGGCGTATAGGTCCGGTTACCCTCAGAGATATCACGAGGGCAAGAACGAGAGACAACACCACGAGGATCACCGTAAGAACTGTCAGTATCTTATTGAGGGTACCTACGGTGGCATCAACGGGAGAGATCTCGCTGTTAAGTATGACAAAGAGGGTAGTACCCTCATCATTTTTGGTTATAGAGCTGTATATGATGCTCTCGGGGAACTGTCCCTTGTATTCCGCAAGCTGACTGTCGTCAAAAAAATCTCCTTCAATACCGATATACTTTCGTCTTGCGGCATCGTACATAAACCGCTGAGTGCAGCTTCCGCCGTTTGTTTCTGCGGTACTGTAAAGGGTCAGTATGCTCTGGGTGTCTATAGAATGTATAGCACAGGAATTAAGGCTGTGATGCTTATAGAGATATATGAGCTTATCCATATCCACCACCGAGACGCAGATATCCTTTGATCCCACCCTGTCAACGGTATCGCCCAGAGTGTCAGAGTCGATATCCGCCGTTATCCTGTCGGCGGCATCCTCGATCTCGTTCATTTTTACGGTCTTGTATATGGTGTCGAGGAACGCAACCTGACAAAGCCACAGGATAAGCAATATCACTGCGGCAAAGGATAATAAATATAGGAATACGCTCCACTTTATGCTTAATTTCTTTTTTTCAGACATCAAACCTGTATCCTACCCCTCTCAAGGTAACTATAAATTTACTGTAGCTTCCCAAGGATTTTCTTAATAATTTTATATGTGTATCAAGAGTTCTGTCATCACCGTAGAAGTCGTAGCCCCACACCTCGGTTATAAGCTTTTCTCTGGTGAGGGCGATATTGCGGTTACGCAGCATATAGAAGAAGAGATCGTATTCCTTCGGTGACATATCTATACGCTTACCGTCCACCGTTACGGTACGGGCGGTGAGATCTGCAGATAACCCTTCTATCTCTATTATTTCGTTTTTACTTTCTGTTTTTGCGGTACGCTTCATTATGGCGTTGATACGGAGCATAAGCTCCTTTGGAGAAAAGGGCTTGACTACATAATCGTCAACCCCCAGCTCAAAGCCGTTTATACGGTCGTACTCCTCGCCTCTGGCAGAGAGCATGATGATAGGAACGTTTGAGCCTTTTCTTATCTCCCTGCAGGCAGAAAATCCGTCAAGCTCGGGCATCATTATATCCATTATGACAAGGTCGTAGCTGTTATCGCGGCATTTCACCACAGCCTCCATACCGTTAGCCGCCTCGTCGACCGTGTGACCTTCAAACTCGGCATATTTACGGATGAGTTTTCGGATCATGACCTCATCATCGCATATGAGAATATTATACATTCAATGCCTCCCAAACAGTTTCATTATTCAATATTCATTATTCATTCCGAATAACAATAAATCGGGCATATGCCCGATTATTGTTATTCAGTTTCGGGTACCATTTCTACAAGTGTTGTGTCAAAGGTAATTATACGGCTGCGCTTCATATCGCTGTTGAGTCTGGAAACGGTTATACTAACCGCGTCGCCTACCTCATATTCCTCCAGCAGAGAAGCAATATCACTTCTGCTTGATACAGAAACACCGTCGATGGCGATTATACGGTCACCGAACTCAAATCCACCCTTCTGGCCCTTCTGATAATCGAGGAAGTATACGCCGTAGTCGGTGATATATTCGAGCAGATCCTTATATCGGCTCTGATAGAGCTCAGAGGTGTTGGTGCTTTCATTTACCTCGTACACATAGATGCCCAGACTGACTCTGCCTGCAACATAGCCG
>JAZNKU010000037.1:0-2078 GCA_045578685.1 Eubacteriales bacterium | reverse complement strand
GAGTCTGTATCAAGCTCAAGGGTAGCGACTATCTCCGCTACCGCAATGGGATGGTATACGAAGGGCTCTCCGCTCTGTCTGAACTGACCCTCGTGAAATTCGGCAGCATGGAGATATGCCTTTTTGATCTTTTCAATATCGTACTTTTTTCCCGTCTTTTCAAGGGCTAAAAGTAATTTACTTATCGGAGCATATTTATCTTCCATGTTATTTATCCTGTTTTGATCTGAGATTCTGTAATAATATCGATTTATCGAGGTTGACCTTTCCGCGGACAAAGCGAAGAGATATCTTATACTTGACCTCAAAGTCATCCTCTGATTTTTCTATGTTTATGAGCTTCATTTCGGTGAATACATCAAGCATAAATCTCAGCTTGCATATTCTGTTTTCACCCGTAAGCCCCGCCTCTGAAATAAGCTCGGTCAGAGTGAATACGCCCTTCTTTTCACAGCGCTTTATATATGTATAAAGAGCTGCAAATTCCTTACGGTTGGGGAATATCTCATCCGACACATTATAGTGAGCACCGTTCTTTATCTGTCGGTAGAGCTGCTTCTGTCTGTCATACTCCTCAACGCTGTTTCTGTCGGGGAGAATATGACGGATATTTATCTGGGGAGTGGTGACGCCTCGGTATTCGTTTATCTCAAGAGAGAATACCACATCTACCCTGTCCCCCTTCTTAAAGGACGCCTCATCCGGCGACATTCCGAAATATACGCAGCCGAAGGCTCTGTTTCCCTTGATAATGCCGATACGGCTGTGCTTGTTGTTACCTATACCTCTTATCTCGGTAACGGTAGCATCGCATATAACAAACACCGGTGCCGGATTTTCGGTACCGAAGGGCTCCAGCAAAAAGAGCTCGTTTGCCTGACGCAGGTCTATATCCTCCGAGTCAAGCTCAAGGTCTGCGGTACAAGCAAGAGACTGTGCGTCGTTATCAAAATGCTCACGTGCATATTCGTTTATCTTTTTGCAGAATCGGTCAAAGTTTTCACGCTTGACGCTGAGACCCGCCGCAAGCTCGTGACCTCCGAATTTTTCGAGAGTATCACTGACAGCGGAGAGAGCCTCCACAAGGTTCAGCACCTTGTCGCTTCTGCCGCTTCCCTTGCCCATACCGTCCTCGTCAAAGGACACCAGTATGGTGGGAAGTCCGTATTTATCGGTAAGTCTTGAGGAAACTATCCCTATAACGCCGTGGTGCCAGTTTTCCTTGGCAAGAACGATAACGGGATTATTCTCAAAGTCATAGTCTGCGGCGATCATTTCAGCCGCTTCCTTGGCTATTGCATTCTCCTCGGCACGACGTTGCTCGTTAAAGTCGCAAAGTGTCTCTGCGAGAGAATCAGCCTTTTCTCTGTCCGAGCAGAGCATAAGCTCACAGGCAATGGACGCCTCGCTCAGTCTGCCTGCCGCATTGATACGGGGAGCAAGAGTATAGCCAACCGTAGAGGAGGTTATACGCCTGGTCTTGCCTGCACCTGCCTTGTCAAGCAGAGCCGACATACCCAGACGGGGCTGCTTCTCCATGAGGCGAAGTCCCATGCTGACGATAAGTCTGTTCTCGTCTACCAGAGGCATTACATCGGCTATAGTGCCTGTTGCTATAAGATCCGCATATTCGTTACAAATGCTGCGGAAGGAGTTTTCGTCTATACCTTCCCTCTCGTTAAGCTTCATACGAAGGGCGGTTATAAGCTTGAATACGACGCCGACACCCGCTAATTCCTTAAAGGGATAGGAACAGTCGGGACGCTTGGGGTTGACAACCGCTACGGCCTTGGGAATATCAGAGTGGCACTCGTGATGGTCGGTAACCACGGTCTCAAGACCTCTGCGGGCGGCATAGCCTATCTCGCTTACGGCGGTAATACCGGTATCTACGGATATCATAAGGGTATAGCCGTCGTCTATTATCTGATCTATGGCGGGAGTACTGATACCGTAGCCCTCACCTATACGGCTGGGGATATGGTAGTCACAGCGGATACCTACCGAGCGCAGGAAAAGGTAAAGGGTGGACACGGAGGTAACTCCGTCTACATCATAGTCACCGAATATTATTACCT
>JAZNKU010000036.1:0-2532 GCA_045578685.1 Eubacteriales bacterium | reverse complement strand
GGTGAGAACATCGCTGTTTTTTATTTCCTCAAATTTGCCGTCAAGAACCTCTGCCATAGGTGAGCCCGAAACATATGTACGCTCCTTGGGAAGTCCGCAATCGGCAAGATAGCGTCTTGCGTGCTCGGAATAAGCAAGGTTGACATCAGAAATGATATCAACTATACGGCGGTTGGTCTCCTCGGGCAGACACTCGTCCTTACAGCGGTTGCCCGCCTCCATATGGAAGATAGGAATATGAAGTCTCTTTGCCGCAATCGCTGACAAACAGGAGTTGGTATCACCTAAGATAAGCATAGCGTCGGGCTTGGTCTGTACCATCAGCTTATAGGAGCAGTTGATGATATTACCCACCGTTGCACCAAGATCGTCTCCTACCGCGTCCATATAGACCTCGGGGTCCTCAAGACCGAGATCACGGAAGAAGATTCCGTTTAAGTTATAATCATAATTTTGTCCCGTGTGGGCAAGTATAGTGTCAAAATATTTTCTGCACTTCTTTATTACCGCACCGAGACGGATTATCTCGGGACGGGTGCCTACGATGATAAGCAGCTTCAGTCTGCCGTCATCCTTGAATTTTACATCTGAATAGTCTGTTCTGATATCCATTATTCCACCGCCTCAAAAAATGTGTCCGGCTTTGCGGGATCAAAGGACTCGTTTGCCCACATCACCGTTACAAGATCATCGGTATCGCTTAAATTTATAATATTGTGAGTATACCCGGGGAGCATATGAACTGCCTCTATCTTATCACCGGATACCTCAAAGTTAAGCACCTCGTCGGTGTCTATCCTTCTCTGCTGAATGAGAGCCCTGCCGGAAACGACGATAAAGAACTCCCACTTGGTGTTATGCCAGTGCTGACCCTTGGTTATCCCCGGCTTTGATATATTTACGCTTACCTGTCCGCCGGAAACTGTACGCAGAAGCTCGGTAAAGCTGCCTCTGTCGTCCCGGTTCATCTTTAAGGGAAAAGATGTTTTTTCCTTTGGCAGATAAGAAAGATAGGTAGAATAAAGCTTCTTTGCAAAGGAGCCTTTTTCTATCTCGGGGATAAGAAGTGTCTCGGGCTGAGCCTTAAACCCTTCAAGCAGCTCTACTATCTCGCCGAGGGTAACACGGTGTGTTGTGGGCACATAGCAGAATCTTTCTCCTCTGTGCTCTTTACCCTCAAGTGCCGCTATCATCTCGTCACAGAGATCGTCTATATAGAGAAGCTCAAGCTCAACTGCGGGATCGTTTACCGTTATGGGCAGATCGTTTGCAATATTATTGCAGAAGGTGGCAACAGCAGAGTTGTAGTTTGGTCTGCACCACTTGCCGAAGAGATTGGGGAATCGGTATACAAGCACCTTGACACCCTCAGCCTCACCGTAGGAGAAAACGAACTCCTCACCTGCAAGCTTACTTCTTCCGTACTCGGTATCGTATCTGCCCTCAAGGGTAGCCTGTACCGAGCTCGATATCATAAGGGGTGCCTTGTTGTTATATTTTTTCAGAGTATTGCAGAGCTTTTCGATAAAGCTGCAGTTGCCCTGCATAAACTCTGCGGGGTCCTTAGGTCTGTTGACTCCCGCAAGGTTAAAGACGAAGTCTGCTTTTTCGCAGTACGCTTCAAGCTCTGTCTCGCTTGAATCTATATCGTACTGATATATCTCGTCTATTTTAAGCTCGGGATGGGTACGGTCCTTGCCGTCGCGGATGTTCATAAGAGCGTGACAGAGGTTTCTGCCCACAAAGCCCTTTGCTCCGGTAACTAAAATATTCATCTGTTCTCCCAGGCCTCTATCTCGTCACGGATATACTGAAGAGAGAGAAGCTTTTCCTTAACGCCTTCAACATCAAGAAGCTCAGTGTTGTTGGAATTAAACTCGGTCAAGGGATTACGCTCACGGTCGCCGTCCTTAAAATACTTATCGTAGTTAAGGTCGCGCTTGTCGCAGGGCACACGGTAGAAGTCGCCCAGATCAAGAGCGTTGGCACATTCCTCGTTAGTTAAAAGTGTTTCATACATTTTTTCGCCGTGGCGGATACCGATAACCTTGATCTCGGTTTTAGGATCAAAGAGCTCGCACACTGCCTTGGCAAGTGTCTCTATGGTACAAGCAGGAGCCTTCTGAACGAGGATATCACCGCTGACACCGTTTTCAAAGGCGAAGAGTACAAGGTCCACCGCCTCGTCAAGGGACATAATAAATCTCGTCATATTCGGCTCGGTTATGGTAATAGGCTGACCTGCCTTGATCTGCTCTATCCACAGAGGAATAACGGAGCCGCGGCTGCACATAACGTTACCGTATCTGGTACAGCATATCTTGGTCTTGTCGGGAGAGACTGTTCTCGCCTTTGCCACGACTACCTTCTCCATCATAGCCTTGGAGGTACCCATAGCGTTTACGGGATAAGCCGCCTTGTCGGTAGACAGACAGATGATAGAGCCTACACCCTCACTTATAGCGGCGTTAAGCACATTCTCGGTTCCCAGAACATTGGTCTTTACCGCCTCGATGGGGAAGAACTCACAGG
>JAZNKU010000035.1:0-1938 GCA_045578685.1 Eubacteriales bacterium | reverse complement strand
GTAAATATGGTTTCTACAAAGTCTTCATCTCTTGTGGAAAGACCCGAAATACCTCTTCCGCCTCTGTGCTGACTCTTGTATGTAGAGGTGGGGAGTCTCTTTACATAGCCGAAGTGTGTCATGGTTATAACACAATCTTCTCTTTCGATAAGATCCTCATCGTCTATCATATCTATGGCAGGCTCTATTGTGGTGAGTCTTTCGTCACCGTACTTATCGCGGATTTCGGTAAGCTCCTCTTTAATCTTTTCCATAAGCTTGTTTCTGTCGGAAAGGAGGAGTCTGTACTCTTCGCAAAGTGAAGTGAGCATATTGAATTCTTCGTCTATCTTCTCACCGTTTAATCTCTGGAGCTGTGCAAGACGCATATCGAGTACGCTCTGTGCCTGAATATCGGAAAAACCGAATTTTTCCATAAGTCTTTCCTTGGCATCGTCGTAGGAATTGCGGATTGTTTCTATAACGGCATCAATATTGGCAAGGGCGATTCTGAGACCTTCCAATATGTGCATTCTTGCTTCTGCCTTCTCTAAGTCGTATCTTGTACGGCGTGTTACGATTTCCTCCTGGAATTCTATAAACTTAGCGAGGATTTCGTTAAGTCCCATTGTCTTGGGCTTGCCGTCGCAGATAGCGAGCATGTTTATAGAGAAGCTGTCCTGAAGTCTTGTAAACTTGTAGAGCTGATTTAATACAACCTGAGGATTAGCATCTCTCTTTAAGAAGATTTCAAGACGAATACCTACTCTGTCGGAGGAGTGGTCGTCTATATCGGAAAGACCTTCTATCTTCTTATCCTTTACAAGCTCTGCGATAGACTCAACGAGCATCTTCTTGTTTACCTGATAGGGAAGCTCGGTTACTATAATAGAAGATGTACCGTCTTTTCTTTCTTCTATCTGAGCTTTGGCGCGGACTACAATCTTGCCCTTACCTGTGAGGTAAGCACTTCTTATACCGCTTTTGCCCATTATAGAAGCCTTTGTGGGGAAGTCGGGTCCCTTGATGTGCTCCATAAGCTCCTCTACGGAAATGTCGCGTTGATCTATCTTTGCCATAACACCGTTCAATACTTCGGTAAGGTTATGGGGAGGTATGTTTGTAGCCATACCAACAGCTATACCCGAGCTACCGTTTATAAGAAGTGTAGGGATTCTTGTAGGAAGAATTGTAGGCTCTTTTCTCTTTTCGTCAAAGTTGGGAGCAAAGTCTACAGTATTCTTTTCTATATTTTCGAGCATTGTATTGGAAAGCTTGCTCATTCTTGCTTCAGTATAACGGTATGCAGCCGGGGGGTCACCATCGACCGAACCGAAGTTACCGTGACCGTCTATAAGAGGATATCTCATAGAGAAGTCCTGTGCAAGTCGTACCATAGCATCGTAAACGGAAGCATCACCGTGGGGATGATATCTACCGATAACATTACCTACTGTGGTAGCCGATTTAAAGAACGGCTTGTCGGAGGTAAGGTGTTCCTCGTGCATGGAATAAAGAATTCTTCTGTGAACAGGCTTAAGACCGTCTCTTACATCAGGAAGAGCACGGCTTACGATTACGCTCATGGCGTAGTCTATAAAAGCCTCTTTCATTCTTTTTTCTATATCTATATCTACTATAGTCTGTGAGTCGAAGTATTCTTCAAAATGTGAATCTTCGTATTTTTTATTCTTAGCCATATATAATTATTCCTTTCAAAACCGATTATACGTCAAGATTGGTTACATACTGAGCATTTTCTTCTATAAAGAGTCTTCTCGGCTCAACTTCGTCACCCATAAGAATTGAGAAAATCTGATCTGCTCTTTCAGCATCCTCAAGAGTAACCTTAAGAAGAATTCTGTTTTTCGGATCCATTGTTGTCTCCCATAATTCCTCATGATTCATTTCACCAAGACCTTTATATCTGCTGATATCAACCTTTGCGTTTACATCACC
>JAZNKU010000034.1:0-15404 GCA_045578685.1 Eubacteriales bacterium | reverse complement strand
AAGCTGAGATAGCTCTTGCCGCAGCAGAGATCAAGTATATAAAGCTCACGGTCACGGGGGAATTTATATGCCTCCGAGAGAAGCTCAAGGAAACGGTTTATCTGTCTGAACTTGGAGCGCTTCTTATCAAAAACCCGTCCGTCCTTATCCTTGACGCCTAATTCAAAGAGAAAATCAACGGGATCTGTTGCGGATATAATATGCTGCTTTTTTCGGTCATGACCCTGCACCGCTATCCTCTCGCCCTTATCCTTTATACGGTCAAGTACGGTTATCTTACCCTTGCCCGAGACCTTTATCTGAGCCTCTCCTGAGGTGGTAATAATATTTACCTGTTTGTACTCGTGTCCTATCATCAGTACAAGAGTATCAGGTGCATCGGCTGCCTTTATATTACGGTGGGTAGCCTTACCGTCGGCAGTAAAGGTCTCTATCTGGAGATACAGCTCGTCCTTGATATTTATCAAGGTGGCAACGCTCTTCAATATTTTTTTGTCGGCGGGCTTACTTAAAATTATCTTTTTCAGTATTCTCTTTTCGATAACTGACTTAAAAAGCTCTAACATCTTTTTTTCCTTTACTTGACAAACTTTTTTATTGGAAATATAATATAATTATCTTATATGAAATCAGGAGCAATATGGAAGGTATTATTATAAAAGGTCTTGGCGGTCTCTATGATATTCTCTGTGACGGTGAAACAGTGCAGTGCCGTGCAAGAGGAGTTTTTCGCCACGAAAATATAACTCCCTACGTAGGTGACAGAGTTGTTATAGAGGAGGACTGTATCGTCGATATTGTCGATCGCCGTAACACTCTTATCCGTCCCCCTATGGCAAATCTGGATATCCTCTTTATAGTAGCCGCGGCAAAGAAGCCTATGCCGGTGACCGCAACCCTGGACAAAATGATATCCATCGCCGATCACAAGGGTATCGAGCCTGTGGTCATCATAACAAAGAATGACCTTGATCCCGATAAAGCAAAGGAGCTTAATGAGATATATTCCTCTATCGGAGTTGATGTTTTCGTGACCGATCCCACATCCGACAAGGCAGAGCTGCTTGAATATTTCAAAGAAAAGTGCCGCGGTAAGATATCCGCGTTCTCGGGTGCCTCGGGTGTAGGTAAATCCACACTGTTAAACGCTCTCTTCCCTAAGCTCGGTCTTGCTACGGGAGATGTGAGCCGCAAAATACAGCGAGGCAAGCACACCACCCGTCATGTTGAGCTGTATCCTCTGAACGAACTCTTTGGTGATAAGGATTATAACGGATTTATCGCTGATACTCCCGGATTTTCTATGCTTGATCCCACCATATATGACGATTATACGGTAGAGGAGCTTCCCTACACCTTCCGCGAATTCAGACCATACCTCGGAGAATGCAAATACACCAAATGTACTCACACAAAGGAAGAGGGCTGCGCTGTGCTTAAAGCGGTTAACGACAAAAAGATCCCTCAGAGCCGTCACCAAAGTTTCCTTGAATTATATGACGTACTGAAAAGCATTCCTTCCTGGGAAAGAAAGAATAACTGACATTCAAACATTAACACGTTATCCCTTTTTGCATACTCTGTTATTAGAGAATACGAAAGGGATTTTTGTTATGCGTGCAGTAAGATGTATTTGCCGTTCAGCCGGATATATTGCCCTGGCGTTTGGTGCGGGGATCCTGCTGACCTACTTTTTACCCTGCTCTGTCCTGGTGGTCATAGAATCACTTATCATAATCAGTGCAGGAGTAGTTTATTTCACAAATATATAAGGAGATCACATATGAAAATAGTAGTTGTAAAGTCACCCCGTATCCTTGCACCTATACTTGCAAGAATATTCAAAATACATAAATAAGGGTAGAAAACAGTGTCAAAGGACACTGTTTTCTTCATTTAATACGAATTATATTACTGTCCGGAGCTTATTACCAAATCTATCTTGGTAGTCTTTTCGGGTACACTTTCGTATGCCTCGCGGCTCTGATCTATGACGGTTCCCTTAGGCTTGGAGGACTGTGCATAGGTTATCTCGCCGAGAGCAAGCTTGTACTGAACAAGCTGTGCCTTTGCCTGAGCCTCGGTAAGGCCTATAAAGTTAGGAACCTGAATATACTTGACATCAGTACCCTTGCTGATGTATATGGTAACAGTCTCGCCTGCATTTACCTTTTCGCCTGCCATAGGCATAGTACGGATAACAAATCCAACGGGAATGTTTTCGTTCTCTTCAAATTCTTCTACAAACTTAAGACCCATCTCGGAAAGTTTGATCTCAACCTCACGGTAATCCTTAACGGTAAGGTCGGGAAGCACCTTAGCGTCCTTGCCTCGGCTGAGGGTAAGGTTTATATCGCAATACTGCTGTCCGGGGATTATCTTACGCTCGGTACCTGCCTCGGGAGACTGCTTAAGAACGGTATTCACCGCGATCTCGGGCTGGCTGTCGTCGTAAGTAACCGTGATCTTAAATCCCTGCTTTACCAGCTCCTTGTTCAGATCCTCTGTTACAACCTGACCCATAAGATCGGGAACCTTTACAGTCTGGGATGCGGTCATCTCCATGGAATCCTTAAAGCGGTCTATTACAACGCCTGCTGATATTCCCACCACGAGAAGAAATGCAAGAGTAACACCCAATATCACCGGGAACATGGTCCTGCCGCCCTTGGGTGCAGGCTTCTTCTGACCCCTGTCCTTGGACTTGGAGTTATCTGTATCTCCCACTACGATCCTGCCGTCACGGCTCTTGGTCTTAAATACATAGGTGGGATTGTTCTTTATCTGAAGCAGATGACGGAGCATCTGAGGAGCGTTCTGGAAACGGCGCTCGGGTTGCTTCTCCATGGCAAGCATGATTATCTGCTCGATACCCAGAGGAATGTTGGGCATTATCTCACGGGGAGGCTGAGGGGTAGCGTTGACCTGCATAAGTGCAACCGAAACAGGACTCTCCGCATCAAAGGGAAGCTTGCCTGTAGTCATCTCATACATCAATACACCGAGAGAATAAAGGTCGCTTCGCTGATCTATAGCCTTTCCGCTTGCCTGCTCGGGGCTGATATAAAATACCGTACCGATAGCCTTGTCCGTCATTGTAACGGTCTCGGCGTTGGGAAGCTTGGCTATACCGAAGTCGGTGACCTTGATACGCCCGTTCTTGAGAAGCATGATGTTCTGGGGCTTGATATCACGGTGGATAATACCCTTGGAATGTGCATGCTCAAGAGCACGCAGTATCTGCTCCGTATAGCTTATGGTCTCGGAGAGGGAGAGCACTCCCTTCTGTGTCATATAGCTCTTGAGGGTGATGCCGTCAACACGCTCCATTACGATATATTTAAGATTATCCTTAACCGAAACATCGTAGATGCTTACGATGTTGGGATGGGAAAGCATGGAGACTGCCTTTGACTCGTTGATAAAGCGCTTTACCGACTGAGAGTCGTTGGCTATCTCGTCCTTGAGCATCTTAAGTGCCACGATGCGGTTGAGCTTAGTATCGAATGCCTCAAACACCACTGCCATACCGCCTACACCTAATATCTTGGTTATTTTATATCTTGAGTCAAATACCTGACCTACATATTTTTCAAATCCGTTCATCATTATTTCCTCATACGTTCTTGATAAGAATAATAGTAATGTTGTCACCGCCGCCGTTTGAGTTTGCGGTGTCGACGAGCAATTCTGTTTTAAAGGTCAGTTCTGCGTCATAATCGTCGTCATCATAATCCTTGTATTTCTTACGGACTATATTTATAAATTCCTTTTCGGAAATGAAATTGTAAAGTCCGTCAGAGCACAGCATAAGGTAGGAGCCCTCCTTGGGCATATCTATGCATATAACATCTGCATCTACCGTAGGCTCGGTGCCTACCGCACGGGTAAGAATGTTTCGTCTGGGATTTGTGGCCGCCTCTTCCTTGGTAAGCTGACCCATGTCCACAAGCATCTGCACATAAGAGTGGTCGTGGGTAAGCTGTGTAAGAGTCTTTCCTTCCAAGAGATACATACGGCTGTCGCCTACGTTTGCTATATATATCTCGTCCTCCGTAGCAAGTGCTGCAACTATGGTAGTTCCCATATTGGTAAGCTCTGAGCTTTCTCTTGCTCTTCTGTATACCGCACTGTTTGCAGCAGATACCGCGTTGTTCATAAGTGCAGTAAGGCTTATCGCCTCCGTGCTGCAGATATCCTCACCGTCAATATAAGGAGCAAGGGACTGCTCTATATGATCTGCAAAGGTGCGAATGGCGAGACTGGACGCGATATTTCCGCCGTTGGTACCGCCCATTCCGTCACACAGAACGAAGAGGGTAATATTGTCACATACTCGCATAGTCAGAAAGTTGTCCTGATTGGTCTGTCTCTGCTTGCCTATATCTGTTTTACCGAGAAAATACACTGTCTCACCTCCGTTAATTATTTTTATTGTTTTCCTTGTGTCTGAGCTGTCCGCAGGAGGCATCTATATCAGAGCCTAACTTGCGACGCTTTGTTGCGTTGACACCCGATTTTTCAAGAATATCGATAAATCTCTTAATGCTCTGCTCGTCTCCCGCAGAAAATCCGCTTTCCGCAACCGTGTTTACGGGAATAAGATTTACATGGAAGGGGACTCCCGAAAAATACTTGAGTAAAAGACCTGCCAGACGCTTAGCCTGTGCGGGACTGTCGTTTTTACCGCGGATAAGGGTATACTCAAAGGATATGCGTCTTCCCGTCTTGTCAAAATATGCTCTGCATGCAGTAAGCAGCTCGTCTATACACCACTTGTTATTTATGGGCATAATAGAGCTTCTCTCCTCGTCTGTGGTAGCGTGAAGGGAGATAGAAAGAGTGATGGGATAGCTCTCCTCTGCCAGACGGTATATCTTGTCCACCAGTCCGCAGGTCGAAAGCGAAATATGTCTGTAGCCGATGTTGAGTCCTCCCTTGGCACCTACAAGGTCAAGGAAACGGATAACATTATCGTAGTTGTCAAGGGGCTCACCTATACCCATCATAACAACGTTGTCAATACGCTCGCCTATATCCTTCTGTGCCACGATTATCTGGGACAGTATCTCACCCGCAGAGAGGTTTCTCGCTCTGCCTCCGAGAGTGGACGCACAGAACTTACAGCCCATACGGCATCCCGCCTGACTGGATATACAGATAGAGTTGCCGTGCTTGTAGCGCATAACGACGCTCTCGATAAGCTGTCCGTCCTGCATGGAGAAGAGATACTTCACCGTGCCGTCAAGCTTCGATACCTGCTTCTGCACTATCTCGGGATACACAAGGGTGGTGTTCTCCGCCAGCAGCTGTCTTGTCTTCTTTGAGATATCGCTCATTTCATCAAAGGTCGCACCTCGGTGCAGCCATGCGAATATCTGCTTTGCCTTATATGCCTTTTCACCGTAAGCCAGAAGCATCTCCTCAAGCTCAGAGGGCATCATACAGAGAATTTCTTTCATCATAATACAACAGTATAACATATATAATTAAAAAATGCAACTTTTTAAATAATTATTGATATATTTTTAATTTTTGCATCAAAAATATGTTTACATCTCATAATATTTGTGTTATAATACTGTCACCAAGTAAATTTGGAAAGGGTGTTGAAGAATGGAAAAGAAAAATAATACTTTAATTAAGATCTTAGTGATCCTCGGATCTCTTGCGGCTATATTCGTTGCTGCTGCCCTGATCTACAGAAAATACAATAAGAAGCGTCGCGTAAAGGACGCTGATCCTTTTGATTTTGACGACGACTTTTTCTTTGATGATTGCGAAGGCTGTTACGACGGCGACGGATTCTTTGACGAAGAGGACGACGACCTTCTCCCCGATGACGACGGCGAAGAGCTTGCGTTCTGAGCATAGGAGTGTTTTTTACACAATAAGGGCGACCTTTGGTCGCCCGTTATTTTCATTAAAATGATTCGGAGTAAGATATGTCTAAATTCATTGTTTTCGAGGGCATAGACGGAAGCGGAAAGACAACGCAGATACAGTTTCTGTACAGGGCTCTTGCCGAAAGAAATATCCCCGTACATATAACCAAGGAGCCTACCGATGATCCCATGGGCAAGCAGCTGCGTAAATATCTGGGAGGCAAGGAGAAAACCGACCTTCGTGCCATAGCCGCCCTCTTTGCCGCGGACAGGCTTCACCATATAACAACCGAGGACGGTATACTGGACAATCTGTCAAGGGGTAATGTAGTCCTCTGCGACAGATATTATCTTTCCTCCTACGCATATCAGTCGGTGGACTGTGACCTCGACTGGATAATGGCTCTGAACCGTGAAGCCGCAAATATTGCAAGACCCGACCTTCATATCTTCCTGGATGTTCCTGCAGAACAGTCCATGGGCAGAGTGGAAAGCCGCGGTGAGACCGAGATATTTGAAAAGCTGGAAAGACAACAGCAGATACGAAAGAACTTCTTTGACCTCTTTGATATGCTTGACGGCAAGGAAAACGTACTTATCGTTGACGGAACAAGAGCACCTGATGTTATCGCTGAGGAAATTATTGAAAAGGTTTTTTCAATTTTAGATTAAATAAAAGGACTTGCTGAGCAAGTCCTTTTATCGTTATCCGTGCCGAACCATTACTACGGTAAGTACGATAGCAGTTGAAGTTTAAAAGACCGGTGTCCGACCGAATAACCGTATTGCTACAACAGCAAATACCATATGTATTATATATTTGCTTGTCTAATTTGTCAAGTGCTTTGCTAACTCTACTGATAGTTGCCGTTAAATATCCTATAATATAATTGAAAAATTATTAAAGGATATATATATATGAGAGCAGAAGTTTCACATAAGAACAGGGACAGATTTATTCAAATAGGCATAGCTATCGCCACCTTAAGAAAGCTCAGAGGACTATCCCAGGAGGAGTTGGCAGAGAAAGCAGGTACCAGCAGAAATACTATAAGCGTTATCGAAGCACCCGGTATGGCGAACAGCTTTTCCCTTGAGATATTTTTCAATATCGCGGATGCTTTGGATATAGACCCCGCCGACCTGATAAACGCCTCTGTATTCCCGGATAAGATAATCAAGAACAAATGAAAACAGTTGGCAACTGTTTTCTTCCATAATTCCGCATTATAAAAAGCCTGCATCAGCAGGCTTTTTATCTTACCATTCCGCGAAAATCGTCGAAGTCCTTTATGTAGATATCGGAGAGCTTCTTTATCTCTTCCTCATCAGGTGCGGACATCTCGTCCTTAACTCCGATGACCTTATATCCCGCCGCCTTTGCGGTGCGGATACAGTTCACCGAATCCTCAAAGACATAGGTGGTCTCTCTGTCCGTACCTAAAATATCAAAGGCACGGTCGTATATCATAGGCTCACTCTTTGAGGTCTTAAGATCGTAGCAGGAGAGTATCACCGAAAAATAGTGGTCTATGTTAAGCCTTTTCAGTACCGCCTCTGCCCATTCGCGGGGGCTTGCGGTAGCGATACACATTCTTACGCCCTTACAGCGAAGAGCAAAGAGAAAGGGCTTGACATCGTGCTTTATCGCTATGGTGTTGGCGTAGGCGTCTCCTGCGGTATCCCACATATCCTTGACCGTTTCTTCCGGAGTTTTTTTGATATCATAGTGAGCGTGAATATACTCTGCCGCCTCTTCAAAGGACATATCCTTTGCGTTCTTGAGAAGATAATCGTCCGACTTAAGTCCGAATTTCTCAAGATAGATAGCCACAAAGTTATGCCACATAGGCATGGAATCTATAAGAGTTCCGTCAAGGTCAAATACCCCTCCTGTTATTATCATATACTCTGCCCTCTCCTTCCTTATAATCCTCATACCACATTACATAGAGTGCTCCCTTGTCTACACGGACAAGGGCTTTTTCGTTTATAAACTCATTGCTCACCGCAAGGGCTCTGTCAGAGACAAGCTCGGCATCGTCAAGGGTGTACTTAAGTCCCTCGAGTGTTACACCGCTCACAGCTCCATCAGCAGGAAACAGCGAAAGATATCCGCTCTCCTTACCGCTGAATTCAAACGAGCCGTTTTCAACAACGGTTATTATCTTACCCTCGCCGATAAGATAGCTTTCGGCCCCCATACGGCAAAGCCCTAAAAGGGTCTGCATGTTAGCAAGAGTATGGTCAAGCCTGCCGCCGATACCACCGAAAATAAGGAATTTTCTGTATCCCCTTTCGTACCCGTATTCTACGGCAAGTCTGGTGTCGGTGTCGTCCTTCTCTGCGGGATGAACCATCAGATTGTCATGGTCGGGAGTATAGCCGAGAGAGTCGAAATCTCCCATAACACAGTCTACTCTTATTCCCTTTTTTGTAAGTGCCTCATAACCGCCGTCAGCGGCTATAACGAGGTCATCCGCCTGCGGTCTTATATCCTCACAGAATCCACAGGCACCTATAATATAACATTTAGCCATAAATATCAAATCCTACGGGTGTATAGAAAATTTCCTTATAATCACAAGGTGCAAAGTTACCCAGCATCCACATCAGCTTGGTATACAGGGCTGCGTTTGCCATATCGTGAGCTTCGAGATATTCAAACTTATCTCCGATATATCTGCCTACCTCGTAAACGCCTGTGTTACTGCCCTCGTATGCAACCTGTGTAGTCATGACTATAAGACAGTCGTTCTTTTTAAGAGCAGACGCCATACGGTCGGCAGTTTCCTTTGGCAGTCCTCCCATACCGTAGCACTCTACCACAAGACAGTCGTAGTCACGTACCAGCGTATCTATGATATCAAGAGGCATACCCGGTGTGGGCTTGAGCACAAATATGCTTGCGTCCATCTTATCGTAGAAGCGCACCTCACCCTTGGTCTGCTTGATATAGTAGACCACCTGATCTCCCTTGATATATCCGAGATAGGGGAAGTTTACGCTGGTAAAAGCGTCAAAGGAATAGGTCTTTTCCTTTACGGCACGGCTGCCTGCAATTATCTTACCGTCAAAAACTATATTTACCCCTGCACTGTCGGGATGAAGAGCGCAGAGCAGACTGTCAAGAAGATTACGCTTGGCATCGGTGATGTCAAAGGAAATAGGCTTCTGACTGCCTGTCAGTATTATGGGCTTGGGGCTGTTCTGTACAAGATAGGACAGAGCCGCCGCCGAATAAGCCATGGTGTCTGTACCGTGGCAGATTATAAAAGCATCGTAGCTATCATAGTTGTCACGCACTGCTTTTGCCATACCCAGCCAATGCTCGGGGGTCATCTCGGAGCTGTCAATAGAATAAAGGCTCAGCGCATAAGGCTCACAAAGCTGCTTTATATCAGGCAGAGCCAAGATAAGCGCCTCGGTATCAAGTCCGGGGGTAAGTCCCGCGGATGAGGGCTTGGAGCTGATAGTTCCGCCGGTACCTATAAATAAGATTTTTTTCATTTCTTCTTTCCCGCTTATGAACATACATTACATAATGTAATGAAATTTTTGTTGCATTAATGCAACAAAAATCTCCTCAATTCTGCATTTTGCATTTTGCATTCTGCATTTAATTACAGGAGGCATTAAGCCTCCTGTAAATTATTCTTCCCAGTTGTGGTAGATCTCGGAGATATCGTCGTCCTCTTCGAGGTGCTCGATAAGAAGGTTCATCTTCTTGATATCCTCTTCGTCGGTGAGAGTTACATAGTTAGAGGGGATCTTATCCTTCTCTGCAGAAGCGATAACATAGCCCTTAGCCTCAAGATCTTCCTTAACTGCCATAAGGTCTGCGGGAACGGTATAGATCTCAAATACCTCTTCGTCTGCTACGAAGTCCTCTGCACCTGCCTCAAGAGAATCCTCCATCAGCTTGTCCTCGTCTGCACCGCTTTCTCTCTCAACGATGATAACGCCCTTATCCTCGAACATAAAGGACACACAGCCGCTCTGACCGAGGTTTCCGCCGTACTTATCAAAGAAGTGTCTTACATTACCGCCTGTACGGTTACGGTTATCGGTGGTAGCCTCAACGATAACTGCAACGCCGCTGGGACCGTAGCCCTCGTATACTACCTCTTCGTAGTCAACGGCATCAGCACCGGAGGACTTCTTGATGATACGGTCGATGTTGTCGTTAGGAACGTTTAAGGACTTAGCCTTAGCGATAAGCTCCTTTAATTTGGAGTTGGAAACGGGATCGGGACCGCCTGCCTTAACTGCAACTGCGATCTCCTTACCTATCTTGGTGAACACCTTCGCCTTGGCAGCGTCACTCTTTTCTTTCTTGTGCTTGATATTACTCCATTTGGAATGTCCGGACATTTTATATTTCTCCTTAATCTTTTATTTATCTCATTAAATTTTATCTAAAAAAACTAAATGCAGAATGCAGAATGCAAAATGCAGAATTATGGAGGATTTCTGACCGTTCAGGTCAGAAATCTTCATTGCAATTATATTTTTTCTGTTTTCTTCATGCAGATGAGACCGAATGCAGAGCCGAGAACGGTATGTACTGCGTTAGTCATTGCAACTCTGCGGGCTCTGACACCCTCATCATCGCAAGACAGTATCTGGCACTCGTGATAGAAACGGTTGAATGCTGTCGCAACATCGAGGATATAACGGGTGATCATCATGGGCTCACTTGAAGCAAGAGCTGCCTCGACAGACTCGGGGAATCTTGCAATGGTCTTTGCAAGCTGATATTCCTCTTCGGTTATATCTGTGTAATCGCATTCTGCAACATCGCCTGCCTTTGCAAGTATAGATGCACAGCGTGCATAGGTGTACTGGCAATAAGGACCTGTATTACCGTCGAACTTAAGAACATCGTCAAGCTTGAAGTTGATATCCTTGATACGGTTGTTGGACAGATAGTGGAATACTATCGCACCAACGCCTACCGCCTCGGCAACAGCTTCCTTGCCCTCAAGATCGGGATTCTTTTCGTTCATGATACCAAGAACCTTATCTGTCGCCTGAGCGAAGAGATCCTTGAGAAGCACGACGTTACCTGTACGGGTAGCCAGCTTTGCACCGTCAATGCTTACGGTACCGTAGGGAACGTGGATAAGTCTGTCTGCCCAGTCATAGCCCATCATCTCAACCACCTTGAACCACTGCGCAAAGTGAAGGCTCTGACCGGCTGATGTTACATAAATGCACTTATCAAAGTTATAGGTCTCCTTACGGTAGAGAGCCGCTGCGATATCACGGGTAGCGTAGATGGTGGAACCGTCACGCTTAAGTATAAGGCAGGGAGGCATATTGTATTCGGAAAGATCAACGATGGTAGCACCGTCGTCAACCTTGGTGATATCCGCATCCTTTAATTTTTCAATTACGGGAGCGCACTTGTCGTAATAAAAGCTCTCGCCTGCATAGCTGTCAAACTCGATACCGAGCTGAGCATAGGTCTTCTTATATTCCTCGATAGAAATCTCGATAAACCACTTCCAGAGCTTAAGGTTTTCCTCGTCTCCGTTTTCAAGAGCGGTGAACTCTGCTCTTGCCTGATCCTCAAGGGTCTCGTCCTTTTCTGCTTCCTCGTGGAACTTGACATAGATAGCAACCAGAGCGTCGATGCCGCCTGCCTCGATCTCTTCTTTATTACCCCACTTGCGGTATGCAACGATAAGCTTACCGAACTGTGTACCCCAGTCACCTAAATGATTGACACCGACGCACTTATAGCCTGCAAACTCGTGAAGCATCTTGAGAGAATGACCGATAACGGTGGTTCCTAAATGTCCTATATGGAAGGGCTTTGCCACATTGGGAGAAGAATAGTCAAGAACTACGGTCTTGCCTTCACCCACAGTCAGCCTGCCGTAGGCTTCACCCTTAGAGTTTACCTCTGCCACGGTGTCACGGGCAAAGGAAGCTCTCTCGATAAATATATTCAGATAGCCGCCTGCTACCTGTACCTCGGCTACGCCCTCTGCATCCTTGAGAGATGCGGACAGCTCGTTTGCTATCATAGGGGGAGCCTTGCGAAGTGTCTTTGCGAACTTGAAGCAGGGCAGAGCCAGATCGCCCATCTTATCGTCCGGGGGATACTCGAACATATCGGCAATTTCAGAGGCGGTAAGTGCTGCATCGGGGTTGATACTGTCAATTCCCTTCTTGAGACAAGCCGCTAAACTAAGCCTTAAATCGATAATACTCATTATCATTTCTCCTGAATAAACATAATCATACAGATAACATTGTATCACAAAATTATATTATAATCAATAGGAAATAACAAAAAAATCAGCCTTGGTTAAAGGCTGATTTTTGTCAGATTTCATTTTTACGCTTGTTTTTCTGAATGCGGCGGATGTTGATATAGGATGCAACACCGATACATACTACGAGAAATACGGGAGTAAGCCAGGGTATAGAGCCTGTGTTACTCATTATATCGGTCCATAGGGAGTCGATGGTACGGGTAGCGGTGTCGGGCAGAGCGTTGTATGCTTCGGCTACCACCAGATCCTCGTCCGAGGGGTAGAATATGGGGTTGTTCCTTACCTCTTCGTCAAGGCGCTCAAGAGCTCCTGTGTGAGGGGTGGAGTAACAGATATATTCTATATTGCGAAGTGCAACCTCTGTTTCGCACATAAAGTTGATGAACATCTCAGCCGCTTCCTTATGGGTCGCGGTAGTGGGGATGCACATAGAGTCGATAAAGTAGTTATAGCCTTCACGGGGGATAGCGAATGCAAGATCGGGGTTGTCCGCCATCATGGTTACCGCGTCACCTGCATAATAGGGTGCAAGAGCCGCCTCACCGCCGCCCATCTTGTCAAATATCTCGTCCATGACATAGGACTGTACAAGGGGCTTCTGCTCGCGCAGAGTATCTGCCGCGATCTCCAGCTCTCTCTCGTCCGCCGTGTTTACCGAAAAACCGTTTTTAAACTGGGCTATGGCAAAGGCATCACGGGAGTTATTGAACATAAGTATGTTCTTGGCATACTTTTCGTTCCACAGGATATCCCATGTGTTTACATCATCCTCGGGGTCAACGAGAGTTTTGTTATAGATTATGCCTACATAACCCCATGTATAGGGTACGGTATACTCGTTGTTCACATCAAAGGCAGAGCCTAAAAATCTTTCGTCTATCCACTGTATATTGGGAATATTGTCAAAGTTGAGCTTCTGTACCATTCCCTCGTTTATAAGGCGGCCTGCCATATAGTCGGAGGGGATGATAACATCGTAGGTAAAGCCGCCGCTTTTAAGCTTGGCGTAAAGTTCCTCGTTTGAAGCAAAGGTAGTGTAGTTTACATTGATGCCTGTGAGCTTTTCAAACTCGGCAATGGTGTCAAAGTCACCCTCTTCGCCCTCATCAACTGAGATATATTCACCCCAGTTATAAACATTTATCTCCACACCCTGATCACGGAACTTATTCCAGTCAACAGAGTCGGAGTAGGGGGAGTCTGCGGATATGCCGAAGGCAAGGCACGGTACAAGACAAAGCACGGTCATAGCCATAGCCGCCGTTTTTTTGCCTCTTCCCTTTTTCTTGGGCTTCTTGGGGGAGTTCTTCTTGACATCCGCTACGTTTACAATTATAAGAACTATAAGCACTACCACAAAGATAAGAGTAGAAAGTGCATTTACCTTGGGGCTGACCTTACGGCGTGTCATGGAATAGATGGTGATAGACAGAGTCTGTGCCTTTGAGCCGTGGGTAAAGTAGCTGATTACAAAGTCGTCCACCGAGTAGGTTATACTCATAAGAAAGCCTGTGACTATACCCGGCATTATCTCGGGCACGGTAACCTTCCAGAACGCCTGCCAGCGGTCACAGCCGAGGTCAAGCGCCGCCTCTACCAGATGCTTGTCCATCTGACGGAGTTTCGGCAGTACGTTAAGTATAACGTAAGGCACACAGAAGGAAACATGTGCAAGAATAAGTGTAAGATAACCGAAGCTGATCTTCATGGAAACGAAGAGAAGCATCAGGGATACACCGGTTACTATCTCGGGGTTCATGATAGGCAGATATGACACGTTAAGAATAGCGGAACGCCAATTCTTCTTCATATTGAAGATACCTATTGCCGCAGCCGTTCCGAGGATAGTGGAAATAACGGATGCGATAAGCGCTACCACAAGAGTGGTGGCAAGGGATTTTAAGATAGTCTCGTCCATCAACAGCTTTCTATACCAGTCAAGGGTAAATCCGCCCCATACAGAACGGCTCTTTGAAGCGTTGAAGGAGTTTACTATAAGCACCGCGATAGGTGCGTATAAGAACAGAAATACGAGGGCAATGTAAATTCTTCTTCCGATATTCTTCATAACATTTTACCCTCCATTTCTTCATCTCCGTTGTCAAGCTGATTGGTGATAGACATACAGAGGATGATAAATACCATAAGCACAAGGGATATGGCTGCGCCTAAGTTGGGGTTATATGCATTTCCAAGGAACTGAAGGTCGATGAGGTCACCGATAAGCATATTGGTGCCGCCGCCCAGCATACGGGAGATAATAAATGTGGATACCGCAGGCACGAAAACCATGGTGATACCCGAGGCGATACCCGGCATGCTGAGGGGAATAACCACCTTTGTAAATACGCGGATGTTACCTGCACCAAGATCCTGTGCCGCCTCGATGGTGGTGTTCTCTATCTTAAGCATTACCGAATACAGGGGCAGGATCATAAAGGGCAGATAGTTATATATCATACCAAGCACCACAGCACCCTGTGTGTTTATCATATTGAAGGGGCCTATGTCAAAGAGACCGAGGAAACGGTTTATCCAGCCGTTTTTTTCAAGAAGGGTCATCCAAGCATAGGTACGAAGCAGGAAGTTCATCCACATGGGAAGCATGATAAGCATCTGAATGACCTGCTGCCATTCACGGCGGAAGCGTGACATAAAATACGCCATGGGATAGCCGATAATAAGACAGATGGCTGTTGCGATAAGGGCAAGCCATGCGGATTTTAAGAGAACGGGAAGGTATTCGCTGACCTCAAAAAGGTGGTTTAAGGTGAATACCGTCTTGTTGACCACCGCATCCTCGCCGCTTTCCTCGATGATGAGAGCCGCCTCCTCTTCGGTCAGGCGGTTGCCCTCAAGGTCAAAGGGAGCCTCGGTGGTAAAGGCGAATACGCCGATAAGTATAAGGGGAACGATAACGAACACTACCATCCATATGAGGTAGGGTCCTGCCGCCCATTTAGCGTTTTTGTTCATCCTTACGCCTCCTCGTTTCTACCCACGGTGTAACGAGTTATCTTAGGCATTTCGCTCTTCTTCATGATATGGATATCCTCGGGGGTAAAGGACAGACCTACTACCTCGCCTACGTTTGCAGACTTGGTGGAATGAACTATCCAGTAATCCGAGTAAGCGTTTACTACGATCTCATAGTGAACACCCTTAAAGGTAACTGAGGTAACCGTTCCCGAAAGCATCGCCTTATCAAGCGAAACAACGTCAACGTCCTCAG
>JAZNKU010000033.1:0-1622 GCA_045578685.1 Eubacteriales bacterium | reverse complement strand
TCATCGTCTTCATCATCGTCGTTACCATCGTCACCTGACGGAGGCGGCACTTCTGCGTCCTCATTATACGTTAATGTTACGTAGTCAAATAAGCCTGCCGAATTAGTCAGCTTTACTCTGTTAGTAGCCTGCTGCATATGAGATAAACGGATTTTCGCAGCATCAGATATGCATACACCATCTATGCCGAGAATCGGTTCTTCGATATCCTCAGCATAAACCCTGATGGCATTTTGCTCTGTGTACGATACAAGCTTAATATTATAAATTGTACCGTCATAGATTGTACCCTTATAGAAGGATTCTGCATCGGTCACCGTACCGCCCATATCGGAATATTCCTTACAGGTAATAGATTCACTCTTATCCCCAACAGTCAGCACAAACGCCGGCTGTGTTTCGGATAAAGCATTATATGAATGAATTTCTATCGTTCCTTTAACATTACCCTCTTCATCTAAAAAGGAAATTCCTGCACTTGAATTGGCATATTCAGAGCCCGTTTCATCAAGACCCAGACCTGCACTAAGAACCAGGTTACCGGTATTGTTTGCTGAAAGTGCCTTCTGGGCTGTTATTGTATGTGCTGATCTGTCCTTCACACTCTTTTGCAGCTTGGTTGTGAATTTACCGTCCTTTATCTCGGCATATGCCTCGGTAAGACTCGCATCGGTGGGGATTGTAACAAGCCAGCCTGCCGCCTTCATTGCATCAATATCGCTGTAATTAAACTGCTCATCTATAACAGTTACAGGCTCAGCCGCATATACAACAGCACCCGAAAGGAGCATACTTGCCGATAAAATTGCCGATATTAGTTTTTTCATATTGTATGTACCTCCTTACTGTTACTGTACTGTTATTATAGTAGTAATTATAGAGTTCTTTTTAGCAATAAATACCTTATCCGCATCCTCAGCAAACTCGTTATAGGGTGCTGTGTCACGGATTTCGATTGCCTGAATTGTCTTGTTGCGGTTGTCAAGTCGGTACATCTTAGGCGTTGCTGTGTTTTCTGCAATGAAATCAACTCTGTCTGTGCCCTTGCCCGAAAGACTTACGCCGAAGGAATTAATTTCGGTATTGGTCATCTCCGAAAGCTCACGTCTGCCCACTGTGTAGAGTGTGCCGAATATCTTCTCCTCCGACCCTCTCTTGTCTGTATGGAAGGTGGCTGCATTGCCGCCGAGACTTGCCACAAATTCAATATTGTCGATAAGTCCCAGGGCGTTGGTTGAATAATAGATTACATCTCCGAACTTTAATTTTGATGCGATTTCTCTTACTGCATCATTGTCGCACACATAAAGCACCTGATTCTTTCCGTTAAACCACAGGCTTATCTCATATAAAAGCTCGCCCTCTGCTTCGTCGTATACATTCTTGAGCTTTTCTACAAGTGCTCCCTTTGTGCTCTTTGTGATTACTCCTGCCGTATCTATTACCATATCCTCTACGATAACAACTGCCTTGGCTACCTTTGTATCCTCGTCTATATCATAACCTACAATCTCATACTTTTGTCCGTTTTTAAGGTCTATTGTTGTGAAATAGTCCTCATTGCTTGCATCCGCATCCTCGGGGCGGCAGATGATTTTTGTGTTATCATCTATATAGAAAAG
>JAZNKU010000032.1:0-2989 GCA_045578685.1 Eubacteriales bacterium | reverse complement strand
GGTATATTTTGATAAATTCCTTTGGATTTAAATTTTATACTTGTAATAATTAATATGCTATGATATAATTAATCTGTAAATTCTTAAGGATTTTTCGCAAATGTACAATTGATCGTTTTTTAAATTTCCTTAGGATTTGATTCTTGCATATTGGAGCTTATAATGGCAAAATATACGATCGGCATAGATTTTGGCACATTATCCGGACGGGCTGTCCTTGTTGATACAGCAGACGGTTCTGAGATTGCTGATGCGATTTTTGAATATCCCCACGGCGTGATGGATGAATATCTCTGTGTGGATAACATTCGTTTACCCGATAACTATGCACTTCAGCACCCGGCTGATTATATTGACGTTATCAAAAACACCGTACCAAAAATACTCGCTTCAGCAGGCGTTCATAATTCGGACATAATTGGAATAGGCATAGATTTTACATCATGTACAGTAATTCCTGTCAGAGTTGACGGTACGCCCCTTTGTTTTGATTCTAAATTTAAGAATGTTCCGGATTCATATGTTAAACTGTGGAAGGATCACTCTTCCCTGCCTTATGCTGATGCACTTACTGAGTTAGCTTATAATGAGGGGCTGGATTTTATACACCGATACGGTGGCGCAATTTCTTCCGAATGGCTTATACCAAAGATAATGCTTATTGCTGATAAATCCCCGGAGGTATATGACGAAGCTGATTATTTCATAGAAGCTGCTGATTGGATCACATGGCAGTTAAGCTCAGTTCAGGCAAGAAGCTCGTGTACCTGCGGGTATAAAGCGTTGTGGCATTATAAAGAGGGGTATCCCCCAACTGATTTTTTTGAAAAACTCAACCCACGGTTAAAAAACTTGATTTCCGAAAAATTAAATGCACCTATATTGCCATTAGGTAGCAAGGTAGGTGGATTAAGTAGCGAATGGGCTGATCTCTTGGGCCTAAATCCCGGTACTGCTATAGCTGTCGGCAATATTGACGGTCATGCAACCGTTCCTGCGGCTAAGGTTACCGAGCCGGGGCAAATGCTTATGATCCTTGGTACTTCCGCTTGTTTTATGACCCTTGATGAGCGCGAGCTTGACGTTCGCGAGATCGCAGGATGTGTAAAGGATGGAATGATTCCCGGATTTTACGGTTATGAGGCAGGTCAGGCGTGTATGGGCGATCATTTTGCCTGGTTTATCAAGAATATGATGCCTTATGAATATAAAAGAGAGGCAGAAAATCAAGGTGAAACCGACATACAGTTTATTTTTGATAAAGCTAAGGCTCTAAAACCCGGTGAAAACGGCTTGATTGCCCTTGATTGGTGGAACGGAAACAGAGCTCTTCCTTGCAGACAGGGATTGTCAGGAAGTATAATAGGCATGAATCTTTCCACAAAGCCTGAGCATATCTTCAGAGCCTTGGTGGAAGCTACCGCTTTTGGTGCCCGTAAAATTACCGACAACTTCCGTAAGTACGGACTTGATATCAACGTTATTCATGCAGCAGGCGGCATTGCTGAAAAAAATCCATTTGTTATGCAGTTGTATGCTGATATTCTTAATATGGAAATAAAGATATCCGGTTCAACTCAGGCTGCTGCTCTTGGTGCGGCAATCTTCGGTGCTGTTGCGGGCGGTGTGTACGAAACCGTTAAGGATGCCGCTGCACATATGGGTAAGCTAAAGGAGATTGTTTATAAGCCTGATCAAAAATACAGGGAGATATATGACTCTCTGTATGGTGAATTCTGCCGTATGTATGACTTTTTCGGCAGAGAAAATGAAACAATGAAAAATATTAAATTATATAAATAAAGGAGTAAAATTATGTTTACCAACGATGTAAAGGTAAAAATGGGCATTGTAGCTGTTTCAAGAAGCTGCTTCTCAAAGGAACTCAGCACAAACAGACGTAACGCTGTAAAGGCAGAGTGCGACAAGCTTGGTGTTGAGCTCTACAACTGTCCCGTACTGGTTGAAAATGAAATTGATGCTATGAAGGCTCTTGATGACCTCAAGGCTAACGGTGTTAATGCACTTATCGTTTATCTCGGTAACTTCGGTCCCGAGACTCCCGAAACCATGATGGCTCAGAAGTTCCAGGGCCCCAAGATGTTCTGTGCAGCGGCTGAAGAGACAAAGGCTGATCTTTTTGACGGCAGAGGCGACGCATACTGCGGTATGCTTAACGCTTCCTACAGCCTTAAGCTCCGTGATCTCAAGGTATTTATCCCCAATGATCCCGTTGGTACTGCTGACGAGACCGCAGCATCTATTGCGGAGTTCGAGCCTATCGCCCGTGTTATAATCGGCATGTCCTCTCTCAAGATCATTTCCTTCGGTCCCAGACCTCAGGACTTTATCGCTTGTAATGCACCTATAAAGCCTCTCTATGATCTCGGTGTTGAGATTCAAGAGAACAGCGAGCTCGACCTCTTCTGCTCCTTCAATGAGCATGAGGGCGACGAGAGAATTCCCGCAATCGTTGAAGAAATGAAGGCTGATTACGGCGGTAACGTTACATATCCTGATGCACTCGCTAAGCTTGCACAGTATGAGATCACTCTTCTCGACTGGGCAGAGGCTAACCGCGGTGCTTGCGAGCATGTAATATTTGCTAACAAGTGCTGGCCTTCCTTCCAGACAGCATTCAAGATAGTTCCCTGCTATGTAAACGGCAGACTTGCGGCTAAGGGTATTCCCGTATCCTGCGAGGTTGATATCTACGGTGTTCTTACCGAGTATATGATTTACCTTGCAACAGGTAAGGCCCCCGCCCTTCTTGATATCAACAACACAGTTCCCAAGGATCTCTATGAGACCTACAAGGATATGACCAAGGGCTACAAGAACAACGAAATGTTTATGGGCTTCCATTGCGGTAACGGTTCTACATGCATTCTTAAGAAGCCTACTATGGGTTATCAGCGTATCATGAAGCGTGACCTTGAGCCCGAAGGTGAGCCTTTCATTACAAGAGGTACCGCTGAGGGTGATCTTA